>CALFYN010000198.1 GCA_937952345.1 uncultured Acidobacteriota bacterium | reverse complement strand
TCCCATATGGCAGACTAAGCCCCGCCGACCCCCGTGGCCCATCCGCACGCCCCGCCGTCCCGTTCCCTGCATAGGTTGCAATCGTCCCCTGCGGCGTCACCACCCGAATCCGGTGGTTGTCCGAATCGCTGATATATACGTTGCCATTCGCATCCACCGCCAGTCCCGATGGATACTTCATCACCGCGTCCCGCGCCGGCCCGCCATCGCCCGCATAGTGGCTCATTCCCGCATACGTCGTGATCGTCCCCTGCGCATCCACCCGCCGCACGCGGTCATTCGTTTCATCGGCAATGTACACCGCATTGTTCCCATCCACCGCGATGCCCCGCGTCACGTTGAATGTCGCCGCCGCCGCCCCCGCCCCGTCCCCGCTGAATCCTGCATTGCCCGTTCCCGCGAACGCCTGCACCATCCCTGCCGCCGTAATCCGCCGCAGGCGGTTCTCCACCTGGCTCGATACATACAGATTCCCCGCGCTGTCCAATCCCAGATTCCCCGGATAGGCAAACTGCGCCAGTGTCGCCGGCCCGCCATTGCCCGTCGCCCCCGCCACGCCCGTGCCCGCAATCGTCGTGATCGTTCCGTTCGCAGCGATTCTCCGAATGCGGTGATTATAGGTGTCTGCTACGTACACCACTCCGTTGCGCACCGCGATTCCCGCCGGCCACCGCAGCCGCGCCGCCGTCGCCGGACCCCCATCCCCCGTGAATCCTCCCACTCCATCTCCCGCGATCGTATGAATCGTTCCATCCTGCACCACCCGCCGGATCCGGTGATTCTCATCATCGGCTATATATAGCGTCCCGCTGTCATAGGCGATCGCCGACGCCTGTATTAACGCCCGCTTCGCATCGCCCCCATCCCCCCCGAATCCCAATTGCCCATTTCCCGCAAATGCCGACACCAATCCCAGCGAATCAATCCGCAGGACCACCGGCGCCACGATATCGCCCTGAAATTCCGGTGAAAGCACATATACGTTCGTCCCCTCCGGATCCACCGCGATATCGATCGCCCGCACACGCGCCAACGTTGTGATCGTCCCCCGCGGTGTGACCTTCCGCACACGGCTGTTCCGTTCGTCGGCCACATATACATTGCCCGCGCGGTCCACCGCCACGCCCTTCGGCCCGAACAGCAGCGCCCGCGACGCCGGCCCATCGTCGCCCAACGGATACACCCCCGCCACCGTGTCAATCGAATAATAGGTCGACCCCGCCTGCCCGAGCACTTCCTCCCCGCAAAGGAAGACCAAGATGAGCGCAAAGCGCAAAAATTGCAGACCCATATGGCGGAAACCTCCTCCAAAGTCGAGATAACACGGCAGTATAGCTCTAAATATTTACAAGTGCCACCGTCCCCTCGCTCCCTCGCCCCGATAGTATCCTATCCCTATGCGTCGCCGATCCTTCCTCACCATCCCCTTCGCTTCCGCCGCCCTTGCACAATCCCAGCGCCCCGTCGAACCCTTCGATGCCCACGGCCCCCTCGTCATCGAAACCCCGCAATCCGGCAAGCCCCACGCCGGCAAAACCCTCGCCCTCATCCAGCCCCACTCCGACGATATCCCCATCTTCGCCGCCGGCACCGCCTGCAAACTCATCGATGAAGGCTACAAAGCCTACCTCATCCGCGTCACCAACGACGACATGGCCGGACCCGGCTGGTACGCCGAAACCGTCTCCGCCAATGAGCGCGACAATAACGCCGTCGGCAAAGTCTTCGGTGTGGAAAAGGTCTTCGACCTCAACTACAACAACCACACCATGGACAACATCGCCCGCTCCGAACTCCGTGGCCGCTTCATCTTCCTCTTCCGCATGCTCAAAATCGACACCGTCATCTGCTACGATCCCTGGGGCCATTACGAAGAAAACCCCGATCATTACGTCACCGCCGCCTGTGTCGAAGCCGCAGCCTGGATGGCCGGAGGCTCCAAGGATTACCCCGAGCATTTCCACGCCGGCCTGAGACCCCACGGCGTGCGCGAGAAATACTACTTCGCCCGCTTCCAGCAGCGCGTCAACCGCGTCGTCGACATCTCTAAATACGTCGAGCGCAAAATCGACGTCAACCTCGAAAACGTCGCCCAAGGCCCCGCCGGCCACAACGGCGCTCGTCTCCGCGCCCGCCTCGACAAGGAAGGCAAGCGCCTCCCCTTACTCGGCAACAGCGACACCGAAGCCAATCGCAACTACATCCGCGAATTCGTCCTCGCCCGCGACCGCGAAATCGGCCAGAAATACGGACTCGCCTACGCCGAACAATTCCTCTACATCGGCCCCGGCACGGACTACTCCCCCGCCGAGTACATCCGCAAAAACGCCATCCCCCGCTAATGCCCAATCCGCCGTGGGGCGGAACCTACTCCGACAATATTGCCTCGCTCGCATCATGCTTCCGAGGAGCGATCTCCTTATGCTCCTGCAGCAGCCGCACGCACGTATTCCACCGCAACACCGCATCGTCGTTCCCGTCGCTTTTCAATTTCTCCGCCTGCTCAAACAAGCCCATCGCCCGCACTATCCAGTCGTACGCCTGGTGATGCGCGTCCGGACCGCCCTTATGGAACCGCGCCCGCGCCCGACGCTCCCAGGCAATCCCCGCATAATACGCCCGGTCGTAGGCATCCTCCAGATGCGCCGTATTGGCGATCGCTTCCCCGAACGCCCGCGAGTCATCCGGAATTTGATCCGTCAGTGCCAGAACCAGACTGATGCGGGCCTGCTGATGGTTGGAGTCCACATCCAGTACATCGCGGCAGATGCTCTCCGCTTCACTCGGCTCATTCAGTAATCGGTAACGCTCGGCTTTCGCCAAAGCGCTGGGGACGCTCGCTTGCGAGATCGGTTTCAACGCGAACATGGAGCCTCCTTCGTGGCGCTACAAAATATTGAATAAATGTTTCAGCGGGTCGAAATAGCGGTCAACCACCCGCTCCTTCAGTGGAATAATGGCGTTCTCCGTAATCGTGATCGATTCCGGACACACCTGCCGGCAACACGTCGTGATGTTGCAATACCCGATGCTGTATTTCTCCTTCAACTCCGGAATCCGATCCTCCGTGTCCAGTGGATGCATCTCCAGCGCCGCCGTATAAACGAACAGCCGCGGCCCGATAAACTCCTCCTGCTTCCCATGGTCTCGCAGCACGTGGCAAACATCCTGGCACAGGAAGCATTCGATGCACTTGCGGAATTCCTGCACACGGTCCACGTCCCGCTGTTGCATCCGCCACGTGCCGTCCTCGGCGTCCGGCGACCGCGGCCGAAATCGCTTAATCGACTTCTTCGCCCGAAAATTCCACGATACGTCCGTCACCAGATCCCGAATCGGCGGGAACGTATGCATCGGCTCCACAATCACCGGCATGTCCAGATTAATTTCGCTCAGCCGCGTCATGCACATCAGCCGAGGCATCCCGTTCACTTCCGCCGAACACGACCCGCACTTGCCCGCCTTGCAGTTCCACCGCACCGCCAGATCCGGCGCCTGCTGCGCCTGGATGCGGTGCACCACGTCCAGCACTACCATCCCATCGTCCACCTCGGTCTTGTAATCCTCAAACTTGCCCCCATTCGCATCCCCGCGCCAAATCCGGAAAATCGCGTTTTGCCCCATCTATTTCATCTCCTCGATAATGGCCTTCAGTTCCTCAGGCAGCGGTTTCACCGCGCGCTTTTCAATCACCATCTCCCCGTTCCCTCCGCGATGCACAACGATGTTGTGCTTGCCCCAATCCGCGTCTTTGTCCGGGTAATCGTCGCGGAACTGCGCGCCCCGGCTTTCCCTGCGGAGCAGCGCGGCGCGGGTGATGGCCTCCGACACGGTCAGCATGTTGTCCAGGTCCATCGCCGTGTGCCAGCCATTGTTGTACATGCGGTTGCCATCAATGCCCGCATGGGCTGCCCTTGCCTGCAGTGCCGCGATGCTCTCCAGCGCCTGCTGCATCTCTCCCTCCACGCGCACAATGCCGACAAGAGATTGCATCGCCTCCTGCAAGTCGTATTGGATCTTGTACGGATTCTCCGCTTGCGGCCCGCGTTCAAACGGCGCCAGCGCTTTCCTCGCCGCTTCCTGCACCTGCCCATCGTCGATCGCCGCGTCAGCATGCGCCTTGGCAAAACCCGCCGCGAACTGTCCCGCGCGCTTGCCGAACACGATCAGGTCCGATAGCGAATTGCCGCCCAACCGGTTCGCTCCATGCAGCCCCGCCGCCACTTCCCCCGCCGCGAACAACCCCGGCACCGTCGACATCTGCGTATCTCCATCCACCCGCACGCCGCCCATCATGTAGTGCGTCGTCGGACCCACTTCCATCGCCTCTTTCGTAATGTCGATATCGGCCAGTTGCTTGAACTGGTGGTACATGCTCGGCAGTTTGCGCTTGATGTGATCCGCCGCTTTCGGAATATGTTGCCGGATCCAGGCGATATCCAGAAACACCCCGCCGTGCGGGCTGCCCCGGCCTGCCTTCACTTCGCGATTAATGCAGCGCGCCACGTGGTCGCGTGTCAGCAACTCCGGCGGACGCCGCGCGTTCTTGTCCCCTTGCGTATATCGCCAGCCCTCTTCCTCCGAATCCGCGGTCTGGCTCTTGTAGTTGTCCGGAATATCGTCGAACATGAACCGCCGCCCTTCGCTGTTGCGCAGTACGCCCCCTTCGCCGCGCACCCCCTCCGTCACCAGAATGCCCCGCACGCTGATCGGCCACACCATGCCCGTCGGATGAAACTGCACGAATTCCATGTCCAGCAATTCCGCTCCGGCGCGATACGCCAGTGCATGGCCGTCCCCCGTATACTCCCAACTGTTGCTCGATACCTTGAAAGCCCGTCCAATCCCGCCCGTCGCCAGCACCACCGCCTTCGCCGGCCAAAGGATGAAGTGGCCCTTCTCGCGGTCGTACCCGAATGCTCCCGCAATGCGGCCCGAATCGAGCAGCAGGCTCAGCACCGTGCATTCCATGTGCACTTCCATGCCGCTGTGGATGCCGTGATCCTGCAGCGTGCGGATCATTTCCAGCCCCGTCCGGTCCCCCACGTGCGCCAGCCGGGGATAGCGGTGCCCTCCGAAGTTCCGCTGCAAGATGCGCCCGTCCTTCGTGCGGTCAAACAGCGCGCCCCACGCCTCCAGCTCCCGCACCCGCTCCGGCGCCTCCTTCGCATGCAACTCCGCCATGCGCCAGTTGTTCAGATACTGCCCACCGCGCATCGTGTCCGCGAAATGCACCCGCCAGTTGTCCCGATCGTCCACGTTCGCCATCGCCGCCGCGACGCCGCCTTCCGCCATCACCGTGTGCGCCTTGCCCAATAGCGACTTGCACACCACACCCACTCGCACTCCCGTGGATGCGGCCTCAATGGCGGCCCGCAATCCCGCGCCGCCCGCGCCAATCACCAGCACATCATAAGGAAACGTTTTGTACTCGGCCATTACAGGATTCTCCAGTCCGTCCAAACGCCCATGGAACAAAGCCGCACGTAAATGTCGGAGAATCCGACCGAAAACAGGCTCGCCCACGCCCACTTCTTGTGATTGCTGTTCAGACAGCTCACGCAGTCGTAAAGCTTCGCGCGCGCCGGATGCTGCGAGAATTGATCGAACGTCCCGCCGCTCAAATGTCGGAACGCATGGCAGCCGAACACGTAGCCCCCAATCAACACCACGTTGACCGCCAGGATCACCGTGCCCAGCCCAATCCCGAACCCGTCCTCAAACCACATCGCCTTCCACACGTCGTAAGCCAGGAATCCCCATACCGGATAAGACAGCCGTAGAAAGTACCGGTGAAAGTTCTGCGCCACCAGCGGCAACGATTTCTCCCCCAGATACGACTTCCGCGGTTCGCCCACCGCGCACGCCGGCGGGTCCGCCCAGAACGCCTTGTAGTACGCCCCCCGGTAGTAATAACACGTGAAGCGGAACAACCCCGGAATCCAGAGAATAAAGAACGCCGGAGAGAAGGGAAGAAAACTGGGATACCAGTCTGGCTTCGGCCCGAAGATCGCATGCGGGGAACTGCCGTACAACTCGGGCGAGTAGAACGGCGAAATGTACGGGCCAGACGTGTAGTGCTCGTTCTGGAACGCCGCCCAGTTGGCGTAGATCAGAAACGCGCCGAAGCCCAGAAACACAGCCAGCGGAGAGGCCCACCAGCGGTCTCTGCGCGCGGTTTGGCCAAATCGGTTGTTCTTGAGGAGGATATCGGGAGCAGCCATGAGTTTGCCGAAGCGGGGGTTGGAAAGTCTTTCCAATGTCCCAGGCGGAACACCGGAATAACGAACCGGAGTGCTTATGTCTCCTTCCGTCGAAAATGCCCCGAAGAAGGGACTGTCATCCCAGTTTCGAGGTTTCGCCAGTATACGCCCTCATTCCCTGGGGCACAAGGGTCATGTTCCGCACCTGATCGGAAAACCGCTTTTCACCCGCAATTCCGTCATGTATACTACTCCACACTCGCACCGATTCTGAGAGGAGTCTTCAGGGGATGTTGATCAAACTGGCCATCCTGGCCCTTTGTGCCCTATCCTTCGCTTCCGCGCAAGGAAACCTCGCCACCATCACCGGCCTCATTTCCGATTCCACCGATGCCGCCATCGGCAATGTCGCCGTCACCGTGCGCAACATCGATACCAACATCGACCGCCGCGCCACCACCGACGAAACCGGCAACTACTCCGTCACCAACCTCGCCCCCGGTAACTATGAGCTCACCATCGAAGCCGCCGGATTCAATAAGTCCGTGCAGCGTGGCATCGTCCTCCAGGTCGGCCAGGTTCTCCGCGCCGACATCAAACTCGAAGTCGGTTCCGTCACCGAAACCGTCAACGTCGAATCCTCCCTCGTCTCCATCAACACCGAAAACGGCACCATCAAGGGCGACGTCATCGTGCAGGCCGAAATCCAGGAACTTCCCCTCTCCGGCCGCGATTTCACCGACCTCGCCTTCTTCACCCCCGGGGTCGTCCCCAAAGTCGAAGGTGGACAAGGCTCAGGCTTGAACGTCAACGGCGCCCGCGCCTCCAATACCAACTTCTATGTCGATGGCTTCGACAACCGCAACGCCCGCGGAGCCGCCGCCCAAACCCGCCCCAACATCGACGCCCTCCAGGAATTCAAAATGGAAGTTTCCGGCTACTCCGCCGAATTCGGCCGCCAGGCCGGCGGTGTCATGAACATGGTGCTCCGCTCCGGCACCAATCAGTTCCACGGAAACATCAACTACTTCCTTCGCAACGACGTATTAGACGCCCGCGGCTTCTTCGAAACCAACAAGACCGTCCTCCGCCAGCACCAGTTCGCCGGTACCCTCGCCGGCCCCATCATCCGCAACCGCACCTTCTTCATGGTCAGCTATGAAGGCCTCCGCGCCAAACAGGAAGCCGCGCGCCTTTCCCGCGTCCCCACCGTCCTCGAGCGCGCCGGCGATTATTCCCAATCCGTCAACCTCAATGGCGGAACTCTCTACCTCTTTGACCGCCTCGCCACCGGCGCATGCAATGCCAACAATCGCGCCGCCTGCTTCCCCGGCAATCTCATCCCCGCATCTCGCATGGACCCCACCGGCGTCAAGCTCACAAACACCTTCCCCCTCCCCAATCGCAACGCCGGCGTGACAGGCTTCAATTACTTCGCCGTCGCCGCCGACAAAGACGCGTGGAACAGCCCGCTCTTCAAAATCGACCACAAGATCGGCATGAACAACCTCGCCATCCGTGCCCAGATCCGCAGCGCCGATACACAGAACCCGTTCACCGGCAGCGATACCGGCCTGTTCGGCATTTTCACCGAGGACAACCGCTCCCTCGCCGGCGTCGACTACACCCACATGTTCAAGCCCAATTTCCTCGCCGAGTTCCGCGTCGGCGTCAGCCGCAGCGCCACCTGGGATCGCGGCCGCTTTGGCGGCAACAACATCGCCTCCCAACTCGGATTGCCCAACCTCATCCCCGCCGGCGAAGCCCAAAACACCCCCGACCTCCTCGATTGGCCGCAGATCTTCACCGGCAACAACTACCCCGACCTCGGCTCCGGCGCCAACATGCCCGTCCAGTACTTCGTCACCGATTGGCAAAGCAGCGCCAAGTTCACCTACATTCGCGGATCCCACAACATCCGCTTCGGCACAAACAACAACTTCGTCCAATTGAACCAGCCCTATTTGAACAATCAGCGCGGCACCTTCCGCTTCGTCGGAAACCGCAGTGGCCACTCCATCGCCGACATGCAACTCGGCTGGCTCAACAACGTCACCCGGCAGGTCGGCTTCAATCGCAACTACTGGCGCCAGCCCTACTACGGCGCGTTCATCAATGACGATTGGAAGGCAACCCGCAAACTTACCCTCAACCTCGGCCTCCGCTGGGAAGTGAACCAGGCCCCCTACGACAAGTACGATCGCCTCGGCAGCTACGACACCAGCGCCTTGAAACTCGTCATCGCCAGCGATCAGAACGCTCCCGCCAATTATCAGCAACTGCTCGATCAGACCGGTCTCCGCGGCGCCGTCGTCACCGCCGATTCCGTCGGACGCGGCCGCTCCGTCATCTCCACCGACTGGATCAACTTCTCTCCCCGTGTCGGCTTCGCCTATCGCGCCATGGATAAAACCGTCATCCGCGGCGGCTACGGCATCTTCCTCAGCGGGGATATCCTCAACAACCTCCGCAACAACCTCTCCAATCAGTTCCCCTTCTCCATCAACCAGAATTTCATCGGAGTCAACGCGACACCGAACCTCGTCTCGCTCCGCACCCCGTTCCCCTCCGAACGCGAAACCATCACGGGAACCACCACCGTGAACGGCTTCACCATGGATCCTCAGCAGTCTTACCTGCAGTCCTGGAACTTCACCATCGAGCGCGAACTCTTCGGCGGCAACGCCATCGAAGTCGACTACCGCGGGTCCAAGGGCACACACCTCCAGCGGCTCTACGATTTCAATCAGCCCTTCCGCAACCTCGATAGCCTCATCGCCGGAGAAGGCTTCCTGCGCCCCTATCCGCTCTTCAACACCATCAATATCTTCCACACCGGATCCAATTCCATCTACAACGCCTTCAATGCTTCCTGGCGGCGCCGCAGCCGCAGCGGCTTGTTCTGGCGCGTGAATTACTCCTTCTCGAAAAGCATTGACGACGCCTCCCAGGCCAACGGCCAGTCCAACGGCGGCTTTGCCGGGGCTCTGAACTCACGCAACCTCCGCCTCGACCGCGCCCGCTCCGACTGGGATCGCCGCCACGTTTTCACCATGGTCGCCAGCGCCAACCTCCCCTTCGGCAAGCGCCGCAAGTACGGCGCAAACTGGAATCGCGCTGTCGATGGCATGCTCGGCGGCTGGCAGCTTTCCGGAACCACCACCGCCTACTCCGGCTCACCCTTCACCGTCGAGCCCACCACAACCAACCTCGAACAGGGCGGCTCGGCCCGTCCCAATCGCATCTCCAACGGAGCCGTCCCGGAAAACAACGCCCTCGGCAAGAAAGGCATCGACTACCCCTGGTACGATCGCAAGGCGTTTGAAGCCGTCCCCTGCTACACCGCCCCAGGCGTGGTCCCGCCCGCCGGTTGCGGTCCCAGCCAGTTCGGATTCCAGCCCTTCGCCTTCGGCAACTCCGGCCGCAACATTCTCGATGGCCCCGGCCTCTTCTCCTCCGACCTCGCTCTCGCCAAAAACTTCGCCGTGCGCGAAGGTCACAACCTCCAGTTGCGCGTCGAGGCCTTCAACATCCTGAACCGCGCCAACTTCATCATCACCGATCCCATGACTCGCTTCGATGGCCTCACCGGCGGACTCCTCAGCCAGGTCGGCGGAGTCGGCCGCGGCGGCGGGCCGCGCGTCTTCCAATACGCCTTGAAATACCGCTTTTGATTCCGGCCGCCCCTCAGAACACGCGCCGGCTCAACCGCTCCACCGAGAACTTCGCGGTCTCCGCGATCGCCATCACCGTCATCACTCCCGCCTGCACCGGATCCGTCACCACCAGGTCCGCCGCATCCGGCACGCTCCCCGCCATATTCAAGCTCACCACCAGCAGCCCTTGCGCCCGCACTTCGCGCACGGCCTTCTCGATCTCTCCGCCCATCAGCGATCCCGCCAGCACCAGCGCTTTCGCCCGCGGCAGCCGTCCCACCGCTCGCACCGCATCCGCCAGCGGCTTCTCGCCCACCAGCGGAATCGTATCCACCGAAATATGTTCCCCGCGGATGTTGTGCCGGTCCGCCTCCATGATCGCCCCGATCGCCACCTGCCCCACCTGCGCGCCCCCGCCCATGATGATGATCCGCTTCCCGAACACCCGCTGCATCGTGCTCGTGGCGATCGCCTCTTCCACAATCGGCAACGCCCGCAAGTCCGCCATCAGCACATCCGTATCCGTCGCCAGCCGCACTTCAAAATAGATGTGGGCGCTCCCCGGCTCTCCCTGCAAAATCGCCACCGACGTGACATCCGCCTGATGCTGGGCGATCACTCCCGTCAGTTGATGCAACACTCCAGGGCCGTCCTTGGCCCGGATCTCTAATCCGATCGTGACTTGCGACATGGGGTCGATTCTTCAGTGTAGCGGCTACAGATGCAACACTGCGATCGCGGCCCTTCGCTGCGCCGCCTCGCTCGCCGCCGACGCAAAGGCATGGAGCACCGTTTCCGCCACCGGCCCGCACTTCGCCACCAGATCCGCCGTTACCCCCTCGTCCAACTCCTCCAGGCAGGCATTCAGATCCTGCGCCTGTGCCGGCGTGAAGTATCCAAACAGCGGGCAGTCTCCATAGTTCCCCAAAACATTTCCCGGAGAATTATTGAACGCTAGGACAGGAAGAAATTTCGTCCCCCCGATTTCCTCATCGATGGCTTCCAGCGCCGCCCGGAAGGCGCTCTCCCGCAGTTCCAGAGTCTCCCACGCCGCACCCGTGGTTTCCACACTCTTCACCAGCATTTCCTGCTTCGCCTGGTCCGTCAGCCCGAAGTAGCGATCCTGCAATGGCAGTTTCTGCTCATTCACGATATAAAGCTTGTAAGTCGCCCCCATGGCTCTACTCCAGCAGTTTCACCGGCAGGTATGGCGATTCCACTCCCGCTTGCATCCCGCGATCCCGAGCCAGTTTCGCTAACATCAGGCCCGGCAGGCACATCAGCCCTTCAGCTTCTTTTGCCAGTTCGCCTTTCGCCGCCTCCGCCTGATGCGACTGCAGCAGTTCCTTCATGGCCGCTGTGAACCCATCCTGATTGCCCGCCGCCACCGCACGCAATGCTCTGATCTGAGGCAACAGAAACCGCCGCTCATACTTGCTCGCACTGTCCAGGGCCGCTTGATCCTGTATCGACATCGCAGTCCGGTCGTCCAGTTCCAGACCCCCCACGAACGCCTTCAGAATCCCCAGGTACCGTACCAGTTGCTTCGCTTCCGGATGCTCTTCCCGTCCGTAATAACGCCACTCCTCGAACGCCGCCAAACTGCGCAATGGAGTCTTGCCCGGAAAACTCACCGCCAGCGCCAGCGCCTTCAGGAACAGCCAGGGAATTCTGTATTCCCCTTCCACGGGTATGTCCCGTACGGCATGCATCTGGCAAAGATGCTCTCCCGCCAGACGCAATTGCGCTTGAATGTCGGCCTCTCTACCTTCCTGCTGATACAACAGCAAACCCAGTTCGCAAGCGTCCTCGCCCACGTTGTCGTGATAGTTCTCCAATGCCAGCGCGTTCGTCGTTTGCGGCGGCTCCGCCAGCAGATCCCGCTGATCCTCCATCAGCGTGCCGGTTCTTTCCTGAATGTACTTCTCGGTCAGTTTGTTCAGTTTCAGAGGCATGGTTTCGCTTCCTATTAGTTGTACACTCCGCTGTGCGGCGGCGGACATGCGATTTCTTTCGCGATCGTTCCGTCCGTCGTCTCCTCCAGCGCGATGCCGCGCACCTTCGGAG
>CALFYN010000197.1 GCA_937952345.1 uncultured Acidobacteriota bacterium | reverse complement strand
GCTTCCATGCATTGTGGTAGCCATGCTTTCACAGTACAATACTCACTCTGACTAAAGAGGTGATGGCGGATGCGAATCGAGGACGCACGGCCCCTGATCGCGGAAGCGGTCACATTATTGCTGGACGGCAAAAATGAGATAGGGTTGCCCGATTTAAATATCGAAGGAATGGCCGAATTTCTCGCACGGGCACGGGAAATGAAAATGGAGCGCGAGCAGAAGCTTCTGCTGCTGGACCAGGCGGCGGTGGTTTTGGAAGAGTTTTATGCGCATCTTCCATTCAAGCGCGCACGGTATGCGGTGGATCCGGTGCAGCGCTTGCGGCTGCTGCGGGCGGATATGGACCAGTTGGACGATCTGGAATTCCACGGGGAACTGGTGAAGACGTTCTCCCGCCTGCGCGATCCTCATACTTTTTACGCGCTGCCGCGGCCCTTTTCCGGGGCGTCGGCATTTCTGCCTTTCCGGATACAGCACTACTATGACGGCGAATCTGACGAGATCCGGTTTCTGATCACGCATGTGATGCGGAATTTCGTCCATGAGACGTTTGCCCCGGGCGCGCATATTACGCACTACAACGGCATGCCGGTGGAAGAAGCGGTTTGGCACGAAGCGGGGTTCGATTCGGCGGGTAATGAGGACGCCCAGTTCATTCGCGGGCTGAATGCGTTGTTTGGGCGGGCGCTGGGGCATACGGCTCCGCGGGAGGAGCATTGGGCCGTTGTGCAGTATCGTCCGGCGTCCCCAAACGATGCGGAGGAGTTGGGAATCCTGCTGCCGTGGCAGGTGATGAGCGGCTTACGGCCCGCCGCGGGCTCCGGCGGAGCGCGAAGCAGCATCTTCAGTTCGCAATTGCAGACCCTGGAATGCCGCAAGGCATTGTGGGGATGGCGGCAGTTGGCCGAGGAGAAGTACGCCGACGATACGTACCGTCCGAACTTGCGGCGATTTGCGTCCGTGCGGACGGATATGGCCAGGGCGAAAAAGAACGAAACCCGGCTTCCAGCCCTGTTTTCTTATACCGCCACCGTCTTGCAGGATGACGCCGGAGAGGTGAAGCCATCTTCGCTCCGTGACGCGAAGCGAGCCGATGCCGAATACGGTTATCTGCGCATCGCCAGTTTTCACCACGAAGACACAAATGAGTTTCTGGAGGAAGCCAGGCGCATTCTGAATCTCATGAACGAAATCGCGGGGGACGGTCTGGTGCTGGATGTGCGCTCGAACCCGGGAGGCAATATCAACGCGGCGGAGGGGTTGCTGCAAATGCTCACGCCGCGCGACATCCAGCCGGCGCAATTCCACTTCATGAATTCGAAAACGACGCGCGACATTGCTCTGCAGTTGGCCGAGACGAAGAAGAACCGTACGGCGGCGGCGCAGCAATTCGACGAATGGAAGGAAGGGTTGATTGCGTCTCTGGCGGAAGGGAGCACCTTGACGCCGGGGCGTCCGCTGACGCGGCCGGCGGAGGCGAACAAGATCGGCCAGGTCTACCAAGGGCCGGTGGTGTTACTGATTGACGCGCTGTCCTATAGCGCCACCG
>CALFYN010000196.1 GCA_937952345.1 uncultured Acidobacteriota bacterium | reverse complement strand
AAATCGCCGCGGCCGCGCAGATCCGCCGCTACCACCGTAAGCCCCGCCGCCGCCAATTCATGGCACAACGCGCCCTCACCCCATCGCGCGTTCCTGCCTCCCGCATCCAGCACTACCAGCACTTCATCGGTCTTGCGTGGCTTCAACGGTTGAAACAACCAGCACGGCGCCCACACATGCGTGGCCGTCGACACCTCAAAAGCCTCGATGGAGCACCCCTCCGCCGGCACGGTGCCCATTTTCACCCGCCGCGGCCGTTCATACACTTCCTCTATCCCCAACAGTTCCTTCCAGTCCACCGGCCGCTGCGTGCGCGGCATCTTGCGAGCCAACTCCGCCGGCCGTGTGCTCCCCAGCGATCGAACCACCGATCCTTTCTCCGTCACCCACAGCGTTTCATCCTTCTCCACCTGCACCGGAGGCTCCGCCTCCAGTGGAGCCGTCTGCCCCTGCATCCATCGCTGCAACCAGCCATAGATCTGCATCCGCGACGCATGATGCAGTCCGTGCGGCAACGGCGATTCCCACCACTGCACATGATCCGCTTTCCCCAGCGTGCGGTACACCTCCGCCAGCCTGGCATATTCCTGCCGCCCGTTCTTGATGTAACTCGGCGAATACGTTCCGAAAAAATCTTTCCCGCTCACGAGCATCAACAGTGGCTTCCCCGCGAACGGATAGAGCATGTCCCACCGGTCAAACCCCACGCGCCCCGAATGCACGAAATTCTGCTCGGCATCGTCTGTAGAACCCGGCGGATTGAACTCTTCGCAAGCGAAGTTTTCGCTGTTCGGACACGACGGCGCCGCGCACGTCAGCCGGTCGTCCACCGCCGTCAGAAACATCGTGGTCGTGCCACCGCCCGAATTCCCCGTCGATGCCAGATGCCGTGCATCGCACAGCGGGTGTGACGCCAGAACGTCCAGGCTGCGAATCGAGTCCCACACCTGCAACTGCGTCGATGTCTTTCCCACAAGCAGCATCTGCTGTCCCGGCAATGTGTGCTCATCGTCCGCCGACCGGAGCCGCGTTAGCGGAGTCGACGCCCCCGGGTAATAAGCGCGTTCCCCTTGCCCCATCGTGTCGAACGCCAGCACAAGAAATCCCAATTGCGCCAGCCCCTGGCAGCACTTTTGATACGGAGCAGCCGCCTTCCCGTTGACCGAATGCCCCAACTGAAACAGCACGCCCGGATACGGAGGCCGCCCGCGCTTTGGAATATACAGGTTCGCCGTGACAAATAACTCGGGTTGCGTTTCGTACACCAGTTTCTCCACCCGATAGCCCTCGCGCTCAAACGAACCCGTCGTACGCACCCGCAACGGCGTCCGCTGCAACTCACCGCCGATCAGTTCCCAGAACGTCTGCCGCACCCACTTCTTCCGTTCCGCAATCGCCGCCTCGGATGTCAGCCTGGACATCGCCTCAAGGCGCCGGCGCACGGCTTCCCCGGCCAGATGCCGTAGGAAATCGGGCAAACAGCGCGAATAGTCGCGATACAACACCTGCTGCCCCAACGCCGGAGCGGCCAGCAGCGGCAGTGCCATTCTTCGCGAGATGCTACGATCAGCCATATTCGCCGATGATACCGCCATTCCCCATCGACCAAGCTCTTGCCCTCTCGACTGAAGCCGGTTGGAATCAGAATGCAGCCGATTGGGAGCGCATTCTCGCACTTGCCGGCGAGGGCTGTTTCGGCGCGTGGGCCGATAGCAAACTCGTCTCCACCACCGTGGCCCTCGTCTATGAGCCGAAGCTCGCCTGGATTGGTATGGTGCTCACCACCGAATCCGAGCGCGGGAAGGGCCACGCCCGCAAGCTCCTGCTCGATGCCCTCGCCTACTGCGACCACCTCGGCGTCCAAAGCGTCAAACTCGACGCCACCGATCTCGGCCGCCCGGTCTATTTGAAACTGGGCTTTGTCGACGAGCGTCCCGTCTCCCGCTGGCTCCGTCCCGCCGGTGTCAAACCCGCCGCGAAAACCCAAACCTCCGCCGAAATCGACTTCGCCTTCGACCGCGAGGCCTTCGGAGCCGACCGCGCCGCCCTTCTCCGCTCCCTCGCCAAAAACGAGACGTACAGCATTCCTGGACGTGGCTTCGCCTTCGCCCGGCCGGGCCGCCGTGCCTGGCACTTCGGACCCTGCGTGGCGCATGATCCCGACACCGCAGCCCTGCTGCTCAACGCATTCTTGGCCGCACACGGCGATGAGCCGGCCCTATTCGATCTCTGTGACGACCATCCGCATGCTGCCAGCCTCGCCCGCGCAGCCGGCTTTGCACCTGTGCGCAGCCTCATGCGGATGTATCGTGGGGACCCCGCTCTGGCCGAAATCGCCTCCGGCCCCTCCATTTACGCCCTGTCCGCCTTCGAATACGGTTGATCTCACTTCTTCCGCAGTAAGCTAGCGTCATCCTCATCACCTTTCTTGAGGGCCGCCATCTGCTTCAACGCAGCCGCCGCATCCGCCGCACGTCCAGCCTGTCTGTACGCCCGTGAAAGCTGATAGTAGACACTCGACTCGGCAGGCTGCAAATTCGCCGCCCGCTCCAGCGCCGTCACCGCCGGACCCACCTTCCCCTGCTGGAGGAGAATCCGCCCCCGGTAATAATGCACGCCCCAGAACGAAGGCCGCCGAGCCACCACCGTATCCAATAGCGGCATCGCTTCCGAACCTTTGTCCTGCAAGATCAACGATCCCGCCAGAAAATACAGCGCCTCTACATCTCCCGCATCCGCAGCCACTGCCGCACGCAACCGAGCCTCCGCCTCCTCCGCCCGGCGCAGACTGATGTACACCTTCCCCAACTCGCGGTCGATTCCCTCCAGCTTCCCATCCACCTCTCGAGCCTGCTCCAACTCTCGCGCCGCCTCGTCGAATTGTTCGTTTTCCGCCAAAGCCTTCCCCGCCAGATAGTGCGCCTGCCCCTTTGTTGCATTCGCCGTCAGCCGGTCAAACATCTGCCGCGCCAGTTCCGGCTTCCCCATCCGCAAGTATGCCAACCCGGCCAAATATAGCAATCCCGTATCCCGAGGCCGATCTCGCAACAGGCCTTCCAGAGCACCAGCCGCCCGTTCCGCCTGCCCCGTGTAGATGCGGCAAGCCGCCAGCAATTCCTGCGCCTGCTGATGCTCCTGCTGCCGCGCCAGCACGCGTTCAAACTCCCGCCCAGCCTCCGCATACAGATCCTGCTTGAATAAAGCCAGCCCCAGGTTCAAATGCAACAGCGGATGACCCGGACTCAGCGCCAGCGCCTTGCGATACGCGCTCGCCGCCTGCTCATAATCCCGCGTCTGCGCAAACACCACACCCAGATTCGCCAGCGCCCCAACATGCTTCGGGTTGCGCCGCAACAACGCTTCAAAACTACCGCGGGCCGAGGAGTAATCCCCGGCCCGCAGCGCTTTTTCCCCGTTCGTGAATAAAACGCGTTCCTCCTGCCCGCACATCGGTCCGGCCAGCAGGAGGAACGCTACGTACAGGATCCCGAGCTTAGAAATACAATTTCGCGCCAAATTGCAGTGTACGCGGATCGCGCGTCCCTGTAACTTCGCCCGTCCGTCCCCGCGTCGTCTGTGTCACCGACTGGCCGGGATTCGGAACCGAGATACCCGTGTTAATGCCCGCAAACTGCGTATGGTTGAAGAGGTTGAAGAACTCAAACCGCAGTTGCAACCGCATTTTCTCCCCAAGCTGCGTATTCTTGAACAGCGATGCATCCCAGTTGTTGATGCCCGGCCCGCGCAGGAAACCGTTTGCCGTATTCCCCAGGTTGCCGTCCAATGGACGCGCGAACAGCAGCGGGTTGAACCACTGGAACCGAGTCTTCCCGCCTTCATATACATCCCCGCCCAGGAAGTTCGACCGTGGTCCGCCGCCCAGCGTCCCCGCGTTTCCGTTCGAGGTCACCGTCAGAGGAGTCCCCGACCAGAACCGCGTGATGCCGCTCAACTGCCATCCGTTCACGATCGCCTTCGCAAACCCGTTGTCCGTGGCCAGCTTCGGCAACTCGTACACATAGTCAATGGTGAGAATCTGCGTCCGGTCATAATCCAGCGGACCGTAGTCACGCCGCCGGTCCAGCGCATACGCAATGCCCTCCGTATCGGACTCCGTGAAGCCCATCGCCTTCGACCACGTATAGCTGACGTTCGTCGTCAGCGACTTCGAGAACCGCCGGCTGATCCGCATCTGCAGCGCATTGTAGTTCGAATTAGCCGAGAAATCGGTGAAGTTGATATTCGAATACCCGACGAACGGCCGTACCGCATTCGCCACATTGTTCACGCTGCGCAGCAGGTTCGGATCCAGAGTCGAACCCAGCGGCAGCGTGTTGATGTCGCGCACATCCATCAGGTGCCGCGCCAGATTGCCTACGTAGGCCGCGTCGATGGCGAAGCCCGAAGGCAATTCTCTTTGAATGCCCAGGCTCCAGCTATAAATCGTCGGCGTCTTTCCATCGCGAGCCCATGCACGAACCGCTTGCGGAGCCTTTCGCCCTCCGGAAAACGTCGCCGCACCCACCTGGTCGATATTGCCGACGTACGCGCTCGGGTTGCCCGCCAACGGCGGATTCCCCAGTCCGTCGAAGTTCAAATTGTTCTGCCGGATGCGTTCCCAGAACACGCCGCCGCCGCCGCGGATCGACGTCTTTCCATCCCCGAACGGATCGTACGCAAATCCCCACCGCGGGGAAAATTGGTTCCAGCGCCGCTTCGTGAATCCGCGGTCATACCCGCCGGTTCCTTCCTGAATCAGCCCGTTCGTCAAATCGCCTGAGTTCGGAATGATGGTCCCTTGTGTCAGTCCCGGATTCAAATCCAGCCGCACCGCCTTCGACCGGTCAAAGAGCACCGGATCGAAGTAGTACTGCAGGAACTTGCCCAGCGTGTACGTCGGCCCGTAATAGACCCAGCGCAGGCCATATTCCAATGTGAGCCGGCGGTTCACTTTCCACGAATCCTGCGCATACGCCTCGGCGCCGTGGAATCGGAACGTCCCGTAGTACACGCCGTCGCTCATGTTGATCTGCGTGTAATTGCCCAGCAGCATGTTGCCGAATGTATTGCCCGTATCGCGCGTGTTCTGCAGGTTCGGCCCGAAGTTGATATTCAACTGGTCCGTAGCCGACGGCTGCTGCGCATTCAGGTTCGTATTCCACAGGAAGCCGAACTTGAACTGGTGCGACCCCGCAACGTAGGTCAGGTTGTCCGTAAACGCGATCGTCGAGCCTTCGCTCTTCCACCCCGCCTGGAACCCGCCGAATCCGCACGTACCAACACCGCAATTGAATCGCGGAAAACGGTTCCGCGTGTTCACGCCAGGGAACGGCTCCGTGAACGCGAAGCCCAGCGCCTCTTTGTCATACTGATCCTTCGGCACGCCGTCGGCAACGTCCACAAGCTGGTTCAGATCGTTCACTGTAAAAATGGCTTCGTTCGTCAGCCGCGGATTGATGACGTTGATCACGTTCACGCTATGGCTCTGCCCCGGCTTCTCCCGGAACATCGGGAAAATCGGATTCGGCAGTGTCGTGAAGATGCCGCGCTGCTGCGTCTCCCGCTGCGGATCCCAGACCCAGCGATAAAACACGTTCATTTTCTCGTTGATGCTGTAGTCCACTCGAGCCACATACTGGTTCTTGTTGAAACGGTAGGTGTCCTGGAATGGCGTGCGCACCAGTTCGGGGTTCGTCGCCAGCGGAGCCCCGCCGGTCGTCGGCAGGAAACTGATCACCTTCAGAAACGCCGGTGCATTCCGGCTCCACTCACTCCTCGGAATGATGTTCCCCGGATAAGGATCGCCACCCGTGATCTGTCCCGCGGCGTTCCGCTGCAATGTCCCGGGACGAAACACCTGACCTGTGCGGAACTGCGGAGCCGTTGCGATTGGCACATCCCGGTATAGCCGGCTCAAATCCCCGTTCAGGAGATCCGGATGCGGCAGATCCACGAAGTTCCCGCCGAGAGGCCGTGAGGCGCGCGTCCCTTCGTAATTGAAAAAGAAGAACAGCTTCTTGTTCTCCTTCGAGGAAATCCCCGGCAATAGCACAGGACCGCTGATGTTCCCACCAAACTGGTTGAATCGGAGGGGAGCCACCCGCCCCGTCGTATCGAAGGGCAGCCGCGCATCGAAGGCGTTGTTGCGCACGAAATGATACAGCGTCCCGTGGAAATCCGCCCCACCCGACTTCGTCGTTGCGCTCAGCAGAATCCCCGGATTCCTTCCATGCTCGGCGTTGAACGTCGAGGTCTGTACCTTGAATTCACCCACGGCATCCATCGAAAGCTGAGTATATTGCCCGTCGTTCGCTCCCACGTCGGTGTTAATCGAACCGTCCAGGAAGAAGTTGTTCATCGACCCGCGCAACCCATTGACATTGAACTGGTCGGTGTTATTGAAGGCCAGCCGGAAATCCGACGAGTTGTTCGATACCACGCCCGGCAATGTCCGCATCAGGCTCTGAAAATCGCGCCCATTCAAGCTCAACTCCGTCACTTGCCGGGAGTCGATCACGAAACTCTTATTCGCCGTTGCGGTTTCCACCAGCGGCACCGTCGCCTCTACCGTCACGGATTCCGTCGTCTGCCCGAGGTCCATTACCAGCACGCCCAAACTCATGATCTGGTTCGGATCGAGCACCAGGCCCTTCTTCTCCGACGTCTTGAAACCCGCCGCCTCGATCTTCAGCGTATAGGTCCCTCGCAGCAGTTGCAGCAGCCGGAAATTGCCACCCATGTCGGACGCTGCTTCGCGCACCACCAACCCCTTGCTCTCGTCCGTAACGGATACCTTGGCGTTCGGGATAGCCGCCGATTGGGCGTCCACCACCGTTCCTTGAATGGTCCCGTTCTGCCCGAAAGCAGTTGCGGCGGCAAACAGGCCTGCCAGCACGGTCCGGTAGATGTGTTTCTTGATCACGTGGTCAATAACCTCATTGCGTCTGACTTGTAAGTTGTATTGCGCCGCCACCCCTGGTTTGACGGCGATAGTTGATAAGCCCTGTCTTGGATCGTAATCTGAACCTGCTGCCGCTGGCAATGCCTGTTGGGGTTACCGCGTGGCTACTTCTTTGCTAGATTTTTGTAATCCCACAACAAGTCTTTTGTTTTGAGTTATGTTACGCGACCATAAAAAATCGTGTAACATGGTGTTTCGCGTGGCAGTACTCCATTTCTTGCCGTCGTCCGATGCTAGAAGCGACGCCGTCAAGGCACTGCTG
>CALFYN010000195.1 GCA_937952345.1 uncultured Acidobacteriota bacterium | reverse complement strand
GAGGGCGCAATGCAAAAGATCCCAGGAATTCCACCGGGCCGAGGGCGCCTTTGCCTATGCTGCCCTACGGAACCGCTGCCCATTGGACGCTATTACACGCTCCCGCTGCGAGAGCACGGAGAACGCCGATGGGCCGCTCCATCAATGGCAAGTGGCGACCGACTGCACTACAATGTAGTACATGAAGACTGAGGTCTACAGTTGGCGAGTATCGTCCGACGTCAAGACGAGTTTGGAGCGCGAGGCGCATCGCAGGAAGATCTCCGTTGCCGCTGCTTTGGATGTGGCTGCGCGCGACTGGTTGCAGAAGAGCAGTATGGCGCACGAAGGCGACGAACAACTGCGGCTGCAGGAAGCCGCATCGAAATGGTTTGGGAAACTTTCAGGCGGTAATTCGCGGCGCTCCGAATCAGTCTCGAAACAGGTGCGAGATCGCTTAAGGCGGCGTTTTGGCCGCTGAAGCTCTGATTGACACCGGCGCGATCCTTGCGTTGCTGGACGGCACGGACCGGTGGCACGCCGCTTGCGTGGACACGTTTCGGCAACTCCGCCTGCCGCTTGTTACCTCGGAAGCTGTCTTAACGGAGTTGTTTCATCTCATTGGTGACGACCGGCACGAGATGGAGACCGCCTGGAAGTTCTTGCGGTCTGGAGCCGTGAGGGTGGCAATCATCGAAGACTCGGAGTTGTCTGAGATTCAGGCTCTGATGTCGCGCTATTGGGATCGCCCGATGGATTTCGCCGATGCGACTCTGGTGTACCTGGCAAGGCGCGAGAGGTTACCGACAGTCTTCACGACAGATCATTCCGACTTCAACACTTACCGGATCGAGGGTCGTAAGCGCTTTCGGGTTCTGCCGGTGAGGAGTTAGACTAGGCGGCAACGAGATGGCTTCGCGAGATAAGGTGTTGGTTTGAGGCTGCCGTAGCCGAAGGTGGCGGAGAGAGAGGGATTCGAACCCTCGATACAGTTTCCCGTATACACGCTTTCCAAGCGTGCGCCTTCAACCACTCGGCCATCTCTCCGCATTGAGAGTATTACGCTACTTTGGGAAGCGCTGAGGGCTTCTCCTAATCTACCACAGCGGAGGGGTGTGTTTACTGGGGTTTGGGCGGATTTTTCGCCATCATTTCGTCGATGGTGGACGCCGTGATGGGGTGGTAGCCGGGCTTCGCTTTGGCGTAGATCGATTCGGCGCGCTTGCGGCCTTCTTCGGTCTTCAGCAACTCCTCAAAGAGCGGGCGCACGAACTTGCGGCGGCCTACGTTGATCAGGAATTCTTCCACGCGCGGCTGCGCCGGGGCGTAGTTGTGGCGGATGGCCATGCGCAGCCACTGGAAGAGGATCTCGGAATTGCCGGATTTCGTGAATGCGAAGGCGCGGTCGAGTTGCGCCATCTTGGCGGCATCGGAATTGTCCGTGAGGGCGCGGAGGAAATGCAGCCACTGCTGCGTGTTCCAGTTCGCCGTGCGAGGCTTCGTATCCGAGGCGTCCCTCGCCTGCCAGAGCTTCACCAGTTCATCCACTGCGACAAACGCATCGGAAGTGGGCTTGGGAGCGCTCTCGGGCAGACCGGGCTTGGTGAGCCAATCATCGAGCGGGATCTTCGCAGCGCGAGCCGCATCGTAGGCCAGCAGATCATTGCGCAGATAGGAACGGAACTCGGCGGTGGTGATGCTCTGGAACTGGAAGTTGGCGAAATAGGCGCGCAGCCAGTTGTCGAAGGTTTCACGACCAAACACCTGCTCAATGTGCGTGAGCAGCAACGCCCCTTTTTCGTAGGGGATTTCAGTGGCTCCATCGTCGGGGTCGCGGCCCTTGAGATCGATGTGCAGAATCTGGTCCTGTGGGGTGTGCGCCTTCAGCTCGTCGAGCAGGGACTGGTAGCCGAGCGTGGCTTCCATTTTGGCGCGCTCAACGCCGTAGACCTCTTCCTGAATGCGCCGCTCACAATACGTGGTGAAGCCTTCGTTCAACCAGAAATCGCTCCAGGTGGCGTTAGTCACCAGATTGCCGGACCAGGAGTGCGCCAGTTCGTGCGCCACCAGGCTCACCAGGCTCTTGTCGCCGGCGAGGATGGTGGGCGTGGCGAAGGTCATCAGCGGATTTTCCATGCCGCCGAAGGGGAAACTGGGAGGCAGCACCAGCACGTCGTAACGCTGCCAGACGTAGGGTCCGAATAACTTCTCGGCGGCCTGCATCATACGCTCGGTGTCGACGAATTCGCGGGCGGCGGCATCGACGACGGAGGGCTCGGCCCACACGCCGGTGCGGGTGCTGAGGTAGCGGAATTCGAGGTCGCCGACGGCGAGCGCGATCAAATACGCGGGAATCGCCAGCGGCATGCGGAACGTGTAGTTGCCGGAGGGCGGCTCCTTGGGATCGGCGAGGCGAAAATCGCTGCGCGCGCTCATCAGGGCGATGAGATCTTTGGGAGTGCGGATGCGGCCGCGGTAGGTGGCGCGCACGCCGGGCGTGTCCTGTACGGGGATCCAACTGCGGGCGTGGATGGCCTGGGATTGCGAATAGAGGAACGGGCGCTTCTTGCCGGCGGTTTGCGAAGGCTCCAGCCATTGGAGTCCGGTAGCCGCGGGGCTGGTGACGTAGTGCACGCGCACGGCGGTGGCATCGGGGGGAAGCGGCACGGTGAGCGATGCGCCGAAGATGGGCTCGGCGGGGGCGAGCGTGAATTGGGCGGCGGTGAAAGGGCCTTCGGGCTTGAGGGCCGTCTCCACCTTTTCGATCTGCAAGTCGCGCGTGTCGAGCACGAGCGGGGCGGAAGGATCGGTGCGCACGAGCGTGTGCGTCACCGATCCGCGCAAGGTTTTGTTATCGAAAGAAACCTCGAGATCAAGGTCGAGGTGCTTCGTCCGCACTTCGTGTGGGCGGGCGAAGGAGTGTAGATCGCGGCGTTCCTGCATCTTCGGTTTACTTTCGCAGCCGGCCAGCGCCAGCAACGCCACAGTGGCTTCGCGGCGAGTCATGGCGTCAGGCCAGATCGAATTTTTCGGGATGGATGGAATCGTCTCCGGTGACCAGCACGGGCCGGCCGAAGATTTCTTCCAATTCCTCCAGGTAGTCGTTGTCCTTCGACTTGAGGGTGATGGCAACGGTGGGATGCACGCGGAGCATCAGTTCCTTGCCTTCGATGTGTGGCGCGAGTTTGCCCGCTTCGATGAGGATTTCGCTGATGACCGTCTGCACGCTCTTGGTGTAACCGGAACCTTCGCAGGTGGGGCACGGAGCGCAGAGCGTCCGTTCGAGCGATTGCTTGACGCGCTTGCGGGTGATGGCCACGAGACCGAAATCGTTGAACTGGAGAATCTTGTTCGGGGCGCGGTCCGTGCGCATGGCTTCTTCGAGGGCCTGCATCACCTTCTGGCGATTCTTGCGCTCGTCCATGTCGATGAAGTCGACGACGATGATGCCGCCGAGATCGCGGAGACGGATCTGGCGAACGATCTCCTTCACGGCGTCGGTGTTGGTTTTGACGATGGTGTCTTCGAGGCGGTTCGACTTGCCGACGAACTTGCCGGTGTTGACGTCGATGGCCACCAGGGCTTCGGTCTGGTTGATCACGATGTAGCCGCCGGACTTCAGCCAGACTTTCGGGCGCAGGGCCTTCTCGAGCTCATTGGAGATGCTGAAGGCGTCGAAGATCGGAATGGAGCGCGTGTAGAGTTTCACGCGGCTGACCAGGTGCGGGGCCATGCGCTGCACGAAACGCAGCACGCTCTCGTAGAGATCTTCGTTGTCCACCCAGATGGCTTTGAAGTTGTCCGTGAGCTGATCGCGGAGCAGGCGCTGCACGATTTCAACGTCGTGATACAACAATGCGGGCGCTTTTTGTTTTTCCGCTTTCTGCTTGATCTCCTGCCACAACTGGAAGAGGTACTGGATGTCCTGGGCGATGGCTTCTTCGGACTTCCCTTCCCCGGCTGTGCGGATGATGAAGCCGCCGGGGAGTCCCTGGCGGTGGGTCTGAAGGATGCGGCGAAGGCGCATGCGCTCGTCATCGGAGGCGATTTTGCGCGACACGCCCATGTGTTCGATGGTGGGCATGTAGACGCAGAAGCGTCCGGGCAGGGCGATGTGCGAAGTGATGCGCGCACCCTTCTGGCCCATCGGCTCCTTGGCGATCTGGACTACGATTTCCTGGCCTTCGCTGAGCAGGTCAGTGATGGAGGCTTGCGGGGTCTTTTCGCGGGGGACACGGTCAGAGCCGGCGCGATCGGGGCCGCCGCGTTCCGGCCGTTCGGACCGTTCCGGGCGTTCGGCGCGTTCGGCGCGTTCGGCGCGTTCGGGCCGCTCGGAGCGCTCCGCGCGTTCAGGGCGGCTGGGGCGATCGGGGGCGGCGGCGGTTTGCGGGGCGCGTTCGCGTTCTTCGCGATTAACAGTGCGCACACCGGAATCCTGCTTATCGCCGCGGCGGCGGCGCATGCGGCGTCCACGAAGGAAGCGCTGGGTCTGCTCGCGGTGCGAGGAGCCGACGCTACCCATGGAGGCAAGGGCGGGTTCGTTCTCGGTATCGACAGTTTCCCCGTCTACGCCGGGTTCGGAAGAGGCGACAGCGGTTTCTTCGGCCAACTCCACTTCCCCGGATTCCTCGTCGTCGGACTCGGCTTCGAGAGAATCTTCAGCGGCCTCAGCGGCGGGCTCGGCATCGGTGTCAGCGGTGGTGGCTGGAACGTCTTCTCCGGTTTCCTCGGCATCTTCTCCGGGTTCTTCGGCGGAGTCTTCCGCGCCAGTTGGTGCGGCTTCTTCCTCGGTCTCTTCGGCGATGTCGCCGGAGGCAAAGGCTTCGGCCTGCTGCTGGATTTCGTCGAGTTGCTCTTCGGTGAGTCCGGTGGCTTCCTCTTCGACGGCGCCGACAGTGGCTACTTCATCGACACCAAGATTCTCGGAGGCGCTGACTTCCGCGGGCTGCTCTTCCTCTTCTTCCTCCTCTACCAGGTCTTCTGACTCTTCGGCTGCGGGCGCAGGCTCGAATGCTGCCGTCTCGGGCTCTTCGTCGACGGAGGCGGAAACATCGGAGGCGTCTTCGTCCGAGGTTTCGTTCTCGTCGTCATCGGACCGCGAGTACTTTGCCAAGGACTCGCCGGGAAGAACGGCGAAATCCTCAAGAGGCTCGGCGGATTCTTCGATGGTTTCCTCTTCGACGGCGGACGGCTCGGCGTATTTGCTTTCGGGGATGCGGTCGCGGCCTTCGCGGGGCGGACGCTCGTCACGGCCACCACGTCCACGGCGGCGGCGTCCACGGCGGCCCCGTCCGCGGTCGCCACGGTCTCCGCGATCGCCGCGTTCCTGGCGCTCGGGGCGGCCTTCGGAGCGAACGACGGCAGTGGATGCGGCTTCGGCGGATTCCTCGGCGAGTTCGGCAGGTGCTTCGAGGGCGGCGGGCTCGGCGGCGGCTTCAACGGGTTTGGCTTCCCGCGCCTCGCGGAGTTCACGCGGTTCGCGTGGTTCGCGTGGCCCGCGATCGCGGTCGCGGTCCCGATCGCGGCGCGACGGGCGCTCATCGGCGGCGGACAGCTTCTCGTATTCGTCGCTCTCTTCGAAGAAATCGGAGACGTAGAGGAACGTATCGCGCTCCAGGCCGAGATCAACGAAGGCGGATTGCATGCCTGGCAGCACGCGCGTCACTTTACCCTTGTGGACACTGCCGGCAAGGGAATATTCCTGGGCACGCTGGAAATAGATTTCGACGAGCTGGTCATCTTCCAGCACGGCTACTTTTGTCTCGTGGCGATTGTGAGCAATCACCAGTTCTTTGGTCATTCGACTGTCCTCCCAAACGGCGGGGACGAACCCAACAGGGAGGCTTCACTGGTGCGGGAGCGGGCATTCGAAGCCGCGTGTCTGGTGCGGCCAAATAAATCTTTTTCATCCAACTGAAGCGGAGCGGCCGCTACGGTACGCGCGCTCTTACGCCAGCCGGGTAAAAACCAACCTAACCCGATTCCCAACCACTAGCGAACCCCGTCCCGCCTTCTAATTCACGAAACGCCTTAGACGGACGTTGTTCACCAAACCCAGCATCATGAACGTGGTCAGAATGCTGGAGCCGCCGTAACTCATCAACGGCAGCGGAATACCTGTAACCGGCATGCGTCCAATCACCATGCCGACGTTCACCAACAGGTGAAACAATAACATTGTGCCGATGCCCATGCAGATGTAGATGCCTGCCTTGTCGGAGGCCTGCTGCGCGTTCTGGACAATCTGCATGAGCAACAACAAGTACAAACCTAAGACTACAACAATCCCGACGAAGCCGTGTTCCTCAGCAAACGCAGCCATGATGAAATCAGTGTGCGGAACCGGTAGAAACCGCAACTGCGTTTGCGACCCCTTGGTGACGCCGCGGCCCCAGAGTCCTCCGGAACCAACAGCGATCTTGGATTGTATCACCTGATAGCCGCTACCCTTGGGATCCCGTTCGGGATCGACGAAGGTGGCCAGCCGTTCCTTTTGATAATCCTTCAGGTAGAAGTACCAACCAACGGGAACGAGCATCAATCCAATCGCCAGGATCGCCGCCCAATACTTCCAGCGCAAACCCACCAGAAAGATGCCTACCGCCAGAATCGGCAAGTAGGTCAGTGACGTACCCAAGTCCGGCTGTTTCATAACCATCACCATGGGCAGAGCCACCAAACCGCACAGCTTGAGAAGGTCTTTCAACTCCATGCGGTCATTGCGGATCGCGGAAAGATACCGGGCGACCAATAATACTATGACCAGTTTAGCGAATTCCGATACCTGCAATCGGAAGCCGAAAGCGAGAGGTATCCATCGGCGCGAACCGAAGATCGTTACGCCGAGCAGGAAGGTAACGGCGAGCAAACCGACGGTGACCGCGTACATCCAGGGAACATGCCCAAGCAGCGTATGGTAGTCGATCTGGCTGACGACCCAGGCCAGTACTATGCCGAGGGCTATACAGAGGATCTGCTTGCTCCAGACATTGCGCCAGATGCTATCGCGGGTAGCGCTGTAGATTTCGAGAACCCCGAGCGAACAGATGACAAGAGCCACGCTCCACAGCGTCCAATCGAAGTCCCGCAGGCTGCGATAACCGGCCACTGGTTTATTGGACCTCCCGGGTGGGGAGTTGGATCAGCTTCTGCATGGCGAGGACTTTCCTGTTCGCCTCGAGGCGGCGTTTCTTGTCGAAGTATGACTTTACAACATCGCGGACGATGGGTGCGGCGCGATCG
>CALFYN010000194.1 GCA_937952345.1 uncultured Acidobacteriota bacterium | reverse complement strand
CCTACGTGAACCAGTGGAACTTCTCCATTCAGCATGAGATCATTCGCGACACCGTGCTCGAAGTCGCCTATGTGGGCAACAAGGGAGCAAAGATGTTCCGCATGCTCAATGAGAATCAGGCAACCGTTTCACCGGAATTCCTGTCCAGCTTCGAAGCAGCCCAGCGCAACATCAACAACCGCACCGGCCCACTTGGCGCTTTGCTGAACACCTACGGAGCCTCAGTTCCCGCCTCCGTAACCACCGATCTCTCCAACAACAGCGTCGGCAACATTATCACTACAATGGACACCGGCGTCTTCAACGGAGTCATCGGGGGCCGCCTCGTCGCAGCGGGCTTGGGCCAGGGATATTTCCGCAACCCGCAGTTCACCACCGCTGCCCTCGGCTGCTCCTGCACCAATTCTAAATACAACGCCCTTCAGATCTCCCTGAACCGCCGATTCCGTCAAGGCCTCATGTTCATGGCGAATTACACCTGGGCCAAGAGCCTCGACGACATCTCCGACGACACCGACGGCGCCGGCCAGGGTCTGCTCATCCCAACCGACAACAACAACCGCCGCCTCGATTGGGGACGCAGCAATTTCGATATCCGCCACCAGTTCCGCAGTGCGGTGATCTACGACCTCCCCTTCGGAAAGAACCGTGCGTTCTTCAATCAAGGCGGAGTGCTCGATTGGGTCATCGGCGGATGGACCACAAACACAATCATCGACTGGTCCTCCGGTTATCCATTTACCGTCAGTTCCGGGCGCGCCACGCTCTGGCCCGGTGTCACCACCAACGCCGTCTTCCAGGGTGATCCCACCGCAGTGGGAAGTCTGACCAAGGCCGGCAACGCCGTCAACTGGTTCAATGCGCAGGAAATCGCCCAGTTCAGCGTCCCCGCCCCCGGAGCCTACGGCGCGGGCCGCAACATCTTCACTGGCCCTGGCTTTTTCCAGACCGACTTCGGCCTGCACAAGAACTTCCCCTTCACCGAGCGCATCCGCCTGGAGCTGCGTGGCGAAGCCTTCAACGTTTTCAACAACCAGAACTTCAACCCGCCGAACGTCACTTCCACGGCGGCGGCCTTCGGTGTGATCTCCACGCTGCGCGTCCCCCCGCGCATCATGCAGATCGCGGCCAAAATCGTATTCTGATCTACTCCGCCCCGCTCGGATGCGGATGCTTCTCGTAGTGCTGTCGCAGTAGGTCTTTGCCGTAATCGTTTCCGTTCGGGGTCCGCACCACAATGTGAATGTGATCCCGGAACGGAACCCGCGGATTCTCCACCAGGTGCCGGATGCCCACCGGCAACTGGTGGTCGAATTCGATCAGAATTACCGGGCTGTGGATCCTATAGTAAAACGTGCTGTCCGGTGCCGAGCCGCCAATCCAGGCAAACCGCGTTGCATCCAGGTGCTTCCGTACCTCTTCCATCTTCACCCGTGCATGCCCGTCATCCATGTTCCCCACATACAGCCCAATCAATTCCAGCAACTGCTTCTGCTGCCCGGCATTCAACTCCGAAACCCGCAACCCCGCGTATTCCAGCACCACATTGTCTTTGAACGCTTCGCCAACATTATTATTACCCGTCTTCGAGACACTCAGCACCGCCTTCGACCGCTGTCCCGCGTCGAGCGAGTTGACCAGCGCCAGCCCTTTCCCCTGTTCCTCCTGCAAGATCCTGGTACCTTTATACTTCCCCGAGTTCGCAATCACCGGCTCCGACCCCACGAACAGCGGCGTCATCACCACCTGATCCCCCAGCACAAAGTAATTCACAATCGCGTGGTGCCCGTCTAACTGCCACCCCCAGGGCTCCTTCGCCGACGGCTGCCCCATGAAAGTAATCCAATACTTCCCTTCCCCATACTCCTCAAAATTGTTGTTGTTCAGTTCGCCGAGGGTCTCGTTCAGGTGCATGATGTCCACCGTCAGCTTCAGCCCCTTCGCGCTCAATGACGCCCGCATCATCCCGATCGCCGCCTCGCGCTGCTTCGGATTCATCTCATCGAAGCTCACACCCTGCCGTATATAGAAATGTTGGTTCATCCATTTGCGCCACTCCGGGTCGCCCACCGGAAAAACCGTCTTCGCCTTTTGCTCGGCGGTCAGCGCGCCAAGAAATGCGGTCGCCGCCTTACGCATCGGCTCCGTCGAAACGCCCGTGGACCGGATTGCGAATAACCCCGGTTCCACCGTCCCGTTTGCCGTAACGCCTTTGAATGGCTCGGCGAGCCCCTTCTGTTCCGCTTGATGCGACATCTTGCGGAACCGCTCCTTTTTCCCCTCCGCCGGTCCCTGTGAATACGCCGCAGTATCCAGCAACGCGAATCCCAGAAGGAAGGCAAACCCAACCAACAACAACAGCCTCGGTTTCATGGTGCGCAGGATACCACAGATTCCTGTGATGATCCTTGGCATGGTACTTGCTCAGTAGAAGAACTATGAAGTACGGAGTAAAGCCGATCACTTATCTCTGCTCTCAGATAGTTTCCGTCACTATCGGCGAGCCGGAGAAGAATCCCCGCGAGATCCTGGGAAATCTCGAGGAAATCGACACCGATCGCGCCGTGGTGCTGCTCGACACTCCCGTCTCCAGAGGCGCGCAAGTTGTTCTAAAGGCCGAGAAAACCGCCCTTCACGGGCTCGCAGGCAAGTGGAGCTTCGAACCTGCTTTAGGCTACTTTCTCGATATCCGCCTACTGGGACACTCCCTTTGGTCGCCGGATCGATTCTCCCCCAGCCATCTGCTGGCTATCCCATCGCTGGCCGCCTAGGGGAAAAACCCTAGCTATTGCCTAAGGAACTGAGAAAAGAATTCCGGGCAATTTTTGCCGTTTCCCTACTCAGTCGCCCGAGGCATCTCCGCCTCCTGCAGCAAATCGAGAAACGCCTGAACCGCGCGGTTCATCCTCTTCTTCCGCGAATAGATGATCCCCAGCGGCCGGATCAGCCCCGGTGACTCTAATGGCACTCCCACCAGTTTCCCCTCGGCAATCTCGCCCTTCATCATCCGCGCCGGCACAATACTCACCGTGCGCCCCAGCGCCAGTGCCTCCTTCACCATCGGGATCGAATCGAAATGCTTCGTGATCCGCACCGCCACACCTTGCTCCCGCAGGAAGCGGTCCACATCCCGGCGAATAGGCAACTCCGGATCGAATGCGATAAACTCCAACCCATCCAGATCGTGCGGCTTCACCGTCCCCACCTTGGCAATCGGATGCGACGGCGCCGCTGCCACCACCATTTCCTCTTCCCGCCAAGGCAGCACGGAGATATCCTTCCCCGCGTTCGGATAGCTCACCAAACCCAAATCCGACTTA
>CALFYN010000193.1 GCA_937952345.1 uncultured Acidobacteriota bacterium | reverse complement strand
TCCTCGGAAGAAATCTCGATGTCTTCCGGCCGGAACTTGGAGTAGTTGATCCACTTCATCGCCTTGCTCCCTTGCGGCGGAACCTCAATTGTATTGCCGCCGCTGTTTTTTGCTGAGGCGGGGTTCTTCCTCAGGGCCGCGCGGAGGCTCGCGCCGCCGCTCGCCGCCGCTGAAGCCCATTTCCTCATTGCGACTGATGCGCCGGTGCGCATACAGGCCTTCCAACACGAATTCCGCCGCGGCTACACGCCCGGCATCGTCTTCGCCGGGACCGACACCTAGCGCCGCCGTCTTCTCCATCAGCCCGTGAATGACCTGCAATTGCCCCACCACTTCGCTCGAGGGCAATTGCGAAGAAACCTTCAGCGTGCCGCCTGCTTCGAAGAAGTTCACAATCGAGTTCATGTTTACGCCTTCGAAGTAATTGCTGTAGATGCGAGCCACCGCCAGCCGGATGAGATCCCGCGCAACGGTTTCCGATCCCTTCAGTTCGCCCTCGTATTCCAATTCCAGCTTGCCGGTGATCGAAGGCAGCGCGTTGTACAAATCGGCGACGCGCGCCACCGCGGTCAGTTCCTTGCAACGAATCGCGCGCGCTTCAGCATTCGACGCCACGTTCTCCGTCACCGTGATCGGCAGCCGCTGCGACACGCCGGAGCGTTTGTCTACTTTCTTATCGTCACGGGCGAGAAACGCGACCTGCTCAATCACCTCGGCGAGATAGCGTGGCATCTGCAACGACACCGGTGATTTGCGTCGCAACCACGCTTCCTGGGCCGTGATTGCCATCCCTTGATCAACCGTCAGCGGATAGTGTGTGCGAATTTCACTCCCAATGCGATCCTTTAGCGGCGTAATGATCTTTCCACGCGCGGTGTAATCTTCCGGGTTCGCCGTAAACACCAGCAGCACATCCAGTGGCAGACGCACCGGATACCCTTTGATCTGGACATCGCCCTCCTGCATGATGTTGAACAAGCCCACCTGAATCTTCCCGGCAAGATCGGGCAATTCGTTGATGGCGAAAATCCCACGGTTGGCGCGCGGCAGCAGTCCGTAGTGGATGGTCAGTTCGTCGGAGATGTCCTGCCCCCGTCGCGCTGCCTTGATCGGGTCGATATCACCGATCATGTCAGCGATAGTCACATCCGGAGTCGCCAGTTTCTCCACGTAGCGTTCAGCGGCCGTCAGCCATGCCACTGGCGTATCGTCACCGCGATGCAGCACCAATTCCCGCGCGTAACGCGAAATGGGGTGATACGGATGATCGCGGATTTCGCTGCCCGCAATATAAGGAGACACGGGATCGAGCAGCGTGGTGAGCATGCGAATCAACCGCGTCTTCGCCTGCCCGCGCAGCCCGAGCAAAATGAAATTGTGCCGCGAAAGAATAGCGTTCACCACCTGCGGCACCACCGTGTCTTCATAGCCCACGATGCCTTCAAACAACGGCCCCGGCTCGCCGAGTTTCGCAATCAGATTGTCGCGGATTTCATCCTTCACCGAACGTTCCCGCAGCCGGTCTTCGGAGAAGCGCGGATCGCGCCGCAGCGCGCCCAGCGTGTTTGGTAAGGAATGCATTTCGGAACTCATAGGCGCCACCTCCGGCTACCGTGGATTGTAGCAGACCGTTTCCAGTCCACCCGCCACCAACCGGCATGCCGTTTTGATATGCTCTAAAACCTGAGTGATGCAGAACGATCTATCGGAGATGGATTTTCAACGCTTTTGGCGAAGGCTACAGCAAATCGGCCTCAACGCCTACGAAGCGCGCTCCTACCTTGTGCTGGTGGGACACCCGCGATTCAAAGCGCTCGAACTCGCGGCCCGCGCCCACGTTCCGCGCCAAAAAATCTACGAAGTGCTCGATAGCCTCGTCGAGAAAGGATTCGCCCAAGTCGTGCAGGAAAAGACGAAGCTCTTTTCGGCCGTGGAACCCAGCCTTGCGGTTCCCGCCTACCTCCAACGCCAGCAGATGCAGTTGGAACGCGAACTCACCGAACAGGGGCGCCTTGCCGGCAGCCTCATCGACGATCTAAAATCCGCATATTCCGAAGGCCAGGAAGGCCGCGGCACGCTCGACTATCTGCGCATCGTCAGCGAACCCGCGCAAAGCGGAGCCCAATATCGCACGATGCTCCGGGAAGTGCGTAGCGAATACCTCGAGTTTTCCCGTCCGCCCTACGCCGTCGATCCGCTCGACGAGCAACTGGTCCGCAGCGCCCGGGAACGCGGCGTCGTTTGCCGGTTGCTGTTCGAACGCGACGGCCTGGATGAAAACCACCATGCCAGGCTCGCCGAGTACGTCGCCGCCGGCATTGAAGTCCGCCTCGCGCGTTCCCTGCCCATGAAACTGGCCCTCTTTGACGGCAAACTCGGCCTGATTGCCCTGCTCGATCCGGTCATTACGAAACCCTCCTGGACCTCCGTCGTGTTCAATCATGAAGGCATGGGGGAAGCGATGAAGGGCTTATTTGATGTGCACTGGGAAAAGGCTGAAAAAGTCAGTCTTCCAGAAACCGTGGGTAGTCTTCCCTAAGAAGCCTCGACAACGCCCGGTCAGCCAAAAGCCGTCCGCCTGTCTGACATTTGGCGCAATAATTGGTCTCGTTTGACGCATAGCGGATCCGCTGCACTTTTGCCCCGCAGACAGGACAAGGCTGCCCATAGCGCCCATGCACCGCCATGCCATCACGAAAAGCCGTGACGCCTTCCGGGAATTCGCCGCCCGCCTCCGCACGCAGCTGCGCCACCCATGCCATCAGCGTCTCGCGCGTAGCCTCATACAGACGCGTAATCTCTTCCTCCGTCATTTTTTGCGTCAGCAGAAGTGGACTCAATCGCGCCCGGTGCAGAATCTCATCCGAGTACGCATTCCCGATCCCGCTAAACAGATCGGGATCCGTCAGGGACCGCTTCAAGGTGTGATTCTCTCTGCCAAGCGCAGCGGCAAACTCCGCCAAAGAGCATTCGAGCGGTTCCACTCCTGCACGGCGCATGGCCTGCATCGCCGGCTCTCCGCGCACCAGATAGAGCGACGCACGCCGTTGGGATCCGGCCTCCGTCATCACCAGGCTCCCATTTGGAAAATCGAGCGCCAGAAGGGAATTCCGGCTGGCGATCGATGCACCGCGCTTGCGCCAGTGCAGCCGCCCGGCGATCATCAGATGCAGCACCATCCAAAGATCGCCATCCACACCAATGGCAATGCGCTTGCCCAGCCGCTCCAACCGGAGCACAGTTTTACCCTGCAACTCCGTGATCGGGGGGTCGATGCTGCGCAACAGAAATGGGCTGCCGAGGCGGATCACCTCAAGCAT
>CALFYN010000192.1 GCA_937952345.1 uncultured Acidobacteriota bacterium | reverse complement strand
ATTACTCCTGACGCTCACCGCGCTCGTCGTCGCGCAGCGCCGGGAGCCCGTTGCTGCCCGCGAGTTGTCGCAGATTCTTGGCCGCCCCACCAGCCGGTCAGTCACACTCAGTGTGCTCGTTCCGGAACAGATGGACATCTATGCCGCCTTTGACGGGCGGCGAACACCCACAGTGTCGGCTTCACCGTCGCAACCCACCGAATTCCTGCTCGACGGGTTGCAGCCCAATGCCCGTCATTTCTACCGCCTGCACACCCGTAAGAAGGGGCAGAATACCTTCGTGGCGGAAGAGGAGTGCAGTTTCCACACACAGCGCGCGCCCGGCAGTACGTTCATGTTTGGAGTGCAGGGCGACTCGCATCCGGAGCGGCTCAATCGCATGTACCACCCCGACTTGTATGTGCGCACCATGCAGAACGTCGTCAAAGACAGGCCGGACTTCTACTTGACGCTTGGCGATGACTTCAGCGTGGAGCACCTCTACAATCGCGACAACCTCAACCTGCACACGGTCGGCGAACTATACCGGAATCAACGCAACTTCCTCGGACGGATGGCGAGATCCACCGCTCTTTTTTTGGTCAACGGCAATCACGAACAGGCGGCGCGCCACCTGTTGAATGGCCGCGAGGATAGCGTGCCTGTGATTGTCGGCAAGTCTCGCCTGACCTGGTTCCCGTTGCCCGCCCCCGACGGGTTTTATTCCGGCAATACCGAACCCGTCGAGTTCGTCGGCTTGCCTCGCGACTACTACTCCTGGACGTGGGGCGATGCGCTATTCGTGGCCATTGACCCCTACTGGCATTCCCCCGTGCAGATAGACTCAGGCATCGGCGGAAAACAGAGCAAGGACGGAAAACGAGATCGCAAAGGCGGGCGTCGCGGCGGTGGGCGCGGCGATGGATGGGCCACAACCATGGGCGATGCGCAGTACCACTGGCTCAAACAAACGCTCGAACAGAGCAAGGCAAAGTTCAAGTTCGTGTTCGCGCATCATGTGCTCGGGACTGGCCGCGGAGCCGTGGAACTGGCCGACCTGTACGAATGGGGCGGAAAGAGCCGCAACGGCGCATGGGAGTTCGACAAACGGCGGCCGGGATGGGAGATGCCCGTACATCAACTCTTCGTCAAACACGGGGTGACCATCTTCTTTCAGGGACACGACCACCTCTTCGCACGCCAGGAAAAGGACGGCGTGATCTATCAGGAAACCCCGAACCCGGCCGACTCGGGGTATCAGGCCTTCAATCGGGAAGCCTACCGATCCGGCGATGTGCTGCCCAATTCCGGCTATCTGCGGGTGACTGTCTCGCCACGCGACACCAAGGTGGACTACATCCGCGCATGGCTCCCCAAGGATGAAACGGCGGAACATAACAACGGAGAAGTCGCCTTTTCCTATACGGTGAGGCCCAGAGCGCAATGAAGAAAATCTTGTTGTTCGCCGGCGCGGCGCTGCTGCTCGCCGGGCAGCAAAACCGCCGTGCGCGCAGCGAAAACGAAGTGTTCCACACCGATGTGCCGCCACATCGCTACGATGTGGTGCTGGGACGGCCCACCGCGGATTCCATAACAGCAACCATCCTGGCCTATGAGGATCTCCAGGCTTACCTCGAATACGATGGGCGCCGTTCGGAACAGTTCCAACTCACCAACGGGCAACCAGCGTCGGTAATCATGAACCGGTTGCTACCCGATCGCCGCTACACCTACCGTTTGCGGATTCGAACCCGAGACGCCGCAACCTTCCAGGCGTCGCCTGAATATAGTTTTCATACCCAACGCGCGCCCCGGAGCGCATTCACGTTTGTCGTCCAGGCCGACTCGCATCTCGATCGACAGGTGAGCCCGCAGGCCTACGAGACGGCGCTCGCTCGTATGGGGGCGGCGAAGCCGGATTTCCTCATTGATCTCGGCGACACGTTCATGGTGGACAAGCGGCGCGACGATTTCCGCCAGGCCCATCCTCAGTACCTTGCCCAGCGCTACTACTTCGGCCTGTTATGCCACTCGGTTCCCTTGTTCCTGGCATTGGGTAACCACGATGGAGAAGGCGGCGCACGCGATGATGGCACGGCAACAAGCATGGCCGCATGGTCACTGCAGCTACGCAGGAAATACTTCCCGAATCCAGTGCCCGATTCGTTCTATTCGGGAAATGCAACGCCGCATCCGCGGTTGGGTTCGCTGGAAAATTACTACGCATGGCAGTGGGGCGATGCACTGTTCGTGGTGCTCGATCCGTTTTGGGCAACCGTGGGCCGGGGGCGTACGGACAACTGGCACTGGACTCTGGGCGATGCCCAATACCGATGGTTGGGAAAAACGCTCGCCGGCAGCACAGCGGCGCACAAGTTTGTGTTCCTGCATCACCCCACCGGAGCAAAGAGACAGCCGGTTCGCGGGGGCATCGCCGCCGCGCCATTCAACGAGTGGGGCGGAAAAAACGAAGACGGCTCGGATGGATTCCGCGCACGCCGGCCCGCATGGGAGATGCCCGTGCATGCATTGCTCGCAAAACATAAAGTGGCGATTGTGTTTCATGGCCACGATCACATGTACGCGCGCGAAGAGCTGGATGGGGTGGTCTACCAACTGGTCCCACAACCGGGCAATCCGCGAACGGGAGTACCCCGTAACACCCGCGAGTATGGATACACCACCGGGACAGTGTTGGGCGAGTCCGGACATATGCGCGTCCGGGTGACTGCGGACCGCTCCCTGGTCGAATACGTGCTAACCAGCACAGGGGCAGTGGCGCACTGTTATGCCATTGCGCGGCGCTGAACACGTACAATCGTACGGATGCCTGCACTCACCCGACGCCAACTGCTGCAGTCCACAGCGGCTGCATCCATGCCCGGCCTGCTGTCCGCGCAGAACCGCAAGCGCAACATCGTCTTCATCCTCACCGACGATCACCGCTACGACATCATGAGCTGCACCGGACACCCGTGGGTGAAGACTCCCGGCATCGACCGGATCGCCCGCAACGGCGTGCTGTTTGAGAACGCATTCGTCACCTCGTCGCTGTGTTCGCCCAGCAGAGCTTCCATCCTCACCGGGCTCTATCCGCACGCTCACAAGATCCAGGACAACTTCACCGAACTCGATCCGCGGCTGCCCATGTTCCCCGCGCTGTTGCAGAAGGCCGGCTACAAGACCGGCTTCCTCGGAAAATGGCACATGGGCGGCTCCTCCGACGCTCCTCGCCCCGGATTCGATCATTGGTTCAGCTTCTTCGGCCAAGGCGAGTACTTCAATCCCAAGCTGAACGTAAACGGCAAGCAGGAACAGCGCAACGGCTACATCACCGACATCCTCACGGACGAAGCCGAACGCTTCATCTCGCAACAAAACGGGCCGTTTATGTTGTATCTGTCGCACAAGGCCGTGCACTCGCCGTTCGAACCGGCGCCGCGCCATCGCGAGCAATACAAGAACGAGCGCATGCCGCGCCCGAAGACCATGTGGTACCGCGACGATTGGTATGCCACGAAGCCCGATTGGGTGCGCAAGCGCCGCTTCACCCGCCACGGCGTGGACGGCGCCATCGGGCAGATCGCCACGCTCGAAGAGCTGTATATGGGCTACTGCCGCTCGCTTTCGGCCATCGACGAAAGCACCGGACGCATCCTCGATACCCTGGAGCGCCGCGGATTGCTCAACGACACGCTCGTGGTCTACATGGGCGACAACGGCTACATGTGGGGCGACCACGGGCTGATCGACAAGCGCGCCATGTACGAGTCCTCCATCCGCGTCCCGCTGCTGATGCATTGCCCGGATCTGTTCGGCCCCGGCCGCCGCTCGCAGTATGCGCTGAACAACGACATCATGCCCACTTTCCTCGAAGCTGCCGGCGTACAGGCGCCTCCGAATCACGGGCGCTCACTGCTGCCCGTGCTGCGTGGACAGGGCGCCTCCAACTGGCGTACAGACTTCCTGTACGAGTATGAATGGGAGCGCGATTTTCCCTATACCCCGACCATCATCGGCCTGCGCACAACCGAGTACAGCCTCATGCAGACCTACGGCATTTGGGACATCGACGAACTCTACGACATGAAGAAGGATCCGGACCAGATGAACAACCTGCTCGCCGGGACCATGATGAACTCCCATGACCGCATGCGCACCGCGTTCCGCCTGAAGGATCCGGCATTGCTGAAACTGCTCGATGGGTTGCAGGGACGTATGGAGCAACTCCTCAAGCAAACCGGCGGAGACCCGAGGCTGGCCGGCAAACTGCCACCCGGCGCCAGAGAGGCGATGTAGGCATCAGAAGCGGCGCCGAAGCCGAATGACCACTCCGCGCCCAGGGCCATCGATGCCCCATCCAATGCCGCGGTAGTTCTTGTCGGCGATATTCGAGAAGTCGGCAAAGAGGTCCGTCTGGGAACTGAGCGAGAGGCCGCCGCGGACGCCGAACCAGCCGTATCCGGGGATGGCGGTGAACTGCGGAGCCGAGGTCAGCGTCCCTAACACGCGATTCTGCAACTGCGCCAGCGTCTCGCCCGTGGGAATCAGCACCCCGTTGGCTACGAGGCCGCGCACGCGCGCACCGTTGTTGAAGAACGACTGGATGTTGTTCCGGGATCGCGGATTGCCGATGCGCCGGTCAGAGAGCGCTAGCGACGACAGCCGGTCCTGGCGCGCCGCGACGCTCCCATACACCTCGAACCAATAGCGCCGCGAGGCAGGGCGATAGGACAGGCTGGGATGGAAGTTGAGTGGCGGCACACCTGGCTCGATATCCGGCGGCAATCCCGTGCGGGGATCCTCCGCGTGGATGGCCGTCACGTTCTCCGATAGCGTCCAGGAGTCAGTGACGCGCAGCCGCAGCGTATGCTCGAAGCCGCGCAGTTCCGCGCCCGAGAAGTTGGCCCGCACCAGCACCGGCGACGTCGCGGCGGCCACGAACACCGCCCCGCTGGGCAGTTGCCGGATGATCGCCTGCTCGCCAAGCGGCTGCCCCACCACGCCCTGGGGAAGAATCAGGGTCTGGGAGATGATCGTGTTGTCGAGGCGCATCCAGAACCCGCCGAAGTCGGTCTCGAATCGCGAGTGGCGGATGCGGACGCCGTAGTCGATGTTGTCCGCATACTCGGGCCTGAGCCGTTCCACCGGCAAGCCCGTCGAGACCGCCTGGTCATCCGCGCGATCGCCGATGAGGGCGCCACGGCCAGCCAAATCCGCGACGGCGGCTTCGTAGACTCCGTTGCCTTGCAGCCCGAGCGTGCCCAGATCGGTGATGTTGGGTGCGCGGAATCCGCGGCTGTAGGATGCGTACAGAGCCACGACTTCCACGGGACGAACGACGCCCCCGAAGCGTCCGCTAAAGGCGTTGGCGGACAAAGAATCCGGTGGAGACAGCGTGCCGCCGTTCTTCGATTGATACGACGCGCCGCCGAAGCGCAGTGCCCCGCTGAGCCTGACACGGTCGGATCGAGTGGGCTGCCACGCCGCTTGCGTGTAGAGCCCGTGCTGCCAGTAGCGCGCTCCGTTCGGGATGCGGGGACGGACGATGGCGACTGCGCCGGTAACTGGATTGGCGGTGAACGACGGCGAGGTCACCCCTTCGCGGTAGCCCTCTCCGCCGAGCAGCCAGTCCAGCCGCTGCCACTTGCGCGCGGCGAAGAACTGCACGCCCGCGGCCCGCGTCTTCTCGTATTGATGCGTGACGCTGCCGGTGGGGTTGCCTTGCCCTCCCTGATTGACTCGCTCTTCGCGCTGCGCGTTGTAGGAACCAGTAACGGAAAGTTGATCGAAGGGCCCAATGGCGAAGGCCTGGTAACGCAGGTAGCCGAAGTCGAGCATCAGGTTGCGCAGTTCGGCGATCAGGTTGCCATCGCCGCCGAGCAGTTGATCGTAGCGCTTGCCTCCGTCCTGCTGGCTGCGCTCATAGTGGCCGATCCATTGCGACTGCTTGCCGGCGCGGACTTGCGCGTGAAGCGTTCCGCCGTACGTGGTGAACCCTGTGTCGGGCAACCGTTCGCCGAAGACGGTGGACGGCAGCCCGAAGAAGCGCGTCACGGCGGCGTGGCTGTCGATACCGCCGCCGGCGCGGAACGTGTTGGACCGCCGCCCCAGCAGATCGGCGTGAATGCCGGCGCGCGGGCTGGAATAGTCCAGTGCGCCGTCGGTACCGAAGGCGTGCGCCGCCGTTTGATAGACCGTGCCCAACTGCCCGCGCCATGCGGTTCCGGATTCGCGCAACTCGGCCGTACGCGAGTTCACGGTGACCGTGCCGCCAAGGGAATCCGAGCCGTACTGCGCACTGTTCGGGCCGCGCAGCACCTCGACGGTATCCACGCCTTCCGGATTGATGAGGTTGAGAAAGGTGCTGATGCCCCCGCGTTGCGCCGATGTGGTGTAGCGGACGCCGTCGCGGAAGACGGCCACGTTCTTGCCCGTGAGCCCGCGGACGAAGTATGCGCCGAGGGTAGTGCTGGTGCGCAACTGATGGACGCCGGCCTGCCCATCCGCGGCTTCGCTGAACTCGATGGTGCGGTCGGCCAGTTGCGCCCTGCCGATCAGCGTGACCGGCTGTGTGACGCTGTCCACGGTGGCGACGGTGCCGGTCTCGGCATTCACTGTGACCTCCGTACGGACGGGCGCAACCTGCAGACGGATCGTCAGTTCGGCGCCGGCCGCCACAGCAACGGATACAGCGGTGCGCGACTCGGCAAAGCCTTCCTTGACAGCGATGAGCACGTAGCTGGCGTTCGCGACGGGCCCAAGCGAGAACCGTCCGTTTGTCTCCGAGGTGGTGGCTGCCACTGTGGCCTGCGCGGCGTTTTGCAGCCGGACGCGCGCACCCGCCACAGGCGTTCCGGCCGCATCCTGCACTACCCCGACAATCGCGGCGTTCGCGAGAAGTTGTAGCAACTGGAGGAGCAGAGGAAGCAAGCTTGCTTCATGCTAGCCGAGCAGTCGTATTACTACCAGAGATCGTAGTTGGCTAGTCGACCAGCAGTTCCAGCAGGACGTGGACATCGCGCAGCCAGATCTGCGCCACCGACAGCAGCACGGCCAACGCAAGTCCTGAAACAGGGAGAATGCTGCTACGGCGCGCGGCACGCGGAGGACCGTCGATCAGGGATTGCACACGTGTGCGCAGGGACTCTGGATTGCTGACAAACGGGCTCGCCAACTCGACGGTGTCGTGATCGAGTCCGAGCCGCGCCACCTGCACAAGCGCCTCGGCCAGCACGAGCGCGCGGTTCTGGTCGCCATCCACCGCGGCGGCATCGGCGGCCCGTTCGGCGGCCTCGGCCCACGCTTGTTCGATGGGCTGCCACCCGCGATGGAACGGCACGAGTCCCGGGGCCAGCATCATGAGAAGCCGCTTGGCATTGTCGCCGGAGAGCAGATGGGCTTGTTCGTGGCGCAGCACGGTGAGCCATTGCTCTTCGGAGAGCGCAGCACGCACACCTTCCGAGACCACAACACGAGGTTTGAGAATACCCGTCAGCCGAAGGACGGGGCCATCCTGGGAGCGGGACGCTCGAACGGCACGGATCGCTCGCAACAGGCCCTGCATCCACACGCCGCAGCCGAGGACCGCAAGGGTCCAGAGCAGCAGGCCGGTCTTCTCGCCGGTGTGTACAGGCTCAAACCGCAGGTAGCTGGGCAAGCCGAGTGCCAGGACGCAGGACAACGCAATGGCGCTGGGCGCGAGCCTGACGGCGAGCAGCAGATCGCTTGCCGTGCGCGGCAGGCTGCGACTGGCTGCTCTCAAGATGGACGGCGTCGCGCATCGCACGGCAAGCGCCAGCACCAGGTGCAGGAGGTAAGAGCTGGCCAGACACAGCAGGATCAACCGCAGAAGGTAGTCGAAGGTCATGACTGCCCTCCGCGCAGCTTGCGCGCTTGCCGGATTTGCCGCTCCAGTTCATCGAGGAGCGAACGGTCATGCCTGCCGAGCGCATCCACCAGACTGGAGGCGACCACTTCATCAGTCGCATCATTGCGGAGCACCTGAATCAGGTCGCTTGCGCGGCGGCGGATCCATTCCCGAAACGTCAGTTTCGGGGAGTAGACGAAGGCCCTGTCCTGTTTGCGCCGCTCGAGTAGCCCCTTCTTGTAGAGGCGGTCGAGCGTGGTCATCACGGTGGTGTAGGCGAGCGGGCGGTCCAAATGGTCCACCAGCGCCTTCACACTGAGCGCGCCGTGACGCCACAGGATCTCCATGAGAGTGGATTCGAGATGGCCCAGTTCCGCCTGCTTCATCGCGATGCAGTCATCATCGCATACCTCATGCGGCAAGCGAGGCGCGCAGCGTTGGGCTCAATTCGGGATGCAGGTGGA
>CALFYN010000191.1 GCA_937952345.1 uncultured Acidobacteriota bacterium | reverse complement strand
GGGGCGATTGGCTGCAACTTCCTCGGGCTGCACGATGACGAGATCGCCGGGTTGTGGCGCGGCTTCGTTGCCTACAGCCATTACGACGGAGTGCGCACCTGGCCGTACGAAGGCAGCGATCGCGAGTCCGCGATGGCACGGCTGCAGCGGCTGAATGGCCGGCCGGTGTTCGTCTGCCACGAAGGCTCTGTCGAGGCGACGCGTGCCTACGTCAAAGCTTCCGGCGTGAAGGCGCCGTTCACCTTCGTGCCCATCCCGTTCCGCAACCACAACGATACCTGGACCCTGCGCGACATCCCGGAGCGGCGCAGGCTGCGCGAATGGCTGAAGGACACGCTGCGCTTCAAGCCGGGCTTTGCGGGGCGTGTTGCCTACTACGTGCGCGAAGGCACCGGTCCGAATGTGGTGCTGATCCCCGGAAGTTGGGGCGATCACACATCCTTTAACCGCATGCTGGAAGTACTGCGGCCGGACCTGCGTGTCATCGTGGTGGAACTTCCTGGGCATGGCGCGACGCAGCCTCCCGATGAAGCGCCGACCATGCGGAGCCTCGCGGAGAACGTGCTGGCTGTGATCGATGCACTCGATCTGAAGCGCTACTACGTGAGTGGGCACAGCATCGGCGGGATGCTGACGATTGAACTCGCCGGACTGCGTCCGCAGCAGGTGGCGGGTGGCATCGCCATGGAAGGCTGGACGCATCACCTGGTGCAGTCCGAGGCTTTCGGCACGGAACCCCCGTCGCAACGCACGCCGCAGATGCTCGATGTGCTGGGGCAGTTGACCGAGTCGCAACGCAAGGCCTTCGGTTCGGTGTGGCGGCAGTGGGATGGGCTGCCCATTCTGCAATCGACCAAGGTGCCGCTGCTTTCCATGTGGGGTGATCGCGGCCGCACGCAGCGTCCGTCGCGTGCCCTGCTGCGTGTGCCGGAGCGGCCCAATATCGAGGTGGCGTGGATCGCCGGTTCGGGCCACGGCATCCCTCGGCAGCAGCCTGAAGAGGCTGCCCGTGTGGCGAATGCCTTCATCACGAAGGTCGAGTCTCGCATGTACTCGGGGCCTGCTCTGGACGCTCTGCCGCGTGTCTCGGTGGAGACCGTCATGATCTATCGGGGTGTGGAAGCGAAGACCGGCTTCAACATGCACCCGTACCTCACTTGGTTCGATGGTCGATTCTGGGCCATCTGGAGCTGTAACCGCATCCGCGACCTGCAAGCCGGACAGTATGTCCGCTACGCGACCAGCCGCGATGGGGTCACGTGGTCCGAATCGAAGATGCTCACGCCGAGCGAGGAGAAGGAGAACTTCCGCTACTTCGCCCGCGGGTTGTGGGTGCGCGATGGGCAACTGATCGCGCTGGCTGCCCGCGATGAGGCGGTGCGGCCGTTGTTCGGGCCTGGGCTGGAGCTGCGCGGCTACCGATGGAATGGCCGGTGGAGCGGGCCCATCGTTGTGGCGAAGGATGCGATCAACAACTTCGCTCCACGGCAGCTTCCTTCCGGAGAATGGATGATGACGCGGCGCGACCACAAGATGCGGGCTTCGCTGCTGATCGGCGGCAGCGCGTCTCCATCGGACTGGCGCGCGATGGAGGTGCCGAAGCCCGCTGACGATGCCAAGCTCGATGAGCCCGAGTGGTGGACCCTGCCCAACGGAGCGCTGTGTACAGCCTTCCGTGATGGCAGCCGGTCGCGGTGGCTCTACCGCTCCTTCAGCACCGATGGCGGCAAGCGATGGAGCGCTCCGGTGCGCACGGACTTTCCCGATGCGATGGCGAAGTTCAACGTGCTGCGGCTTTCGAGCGGCGTCTATGCAATGGCTTCGTGCCCGAATCCTTCGGGGAAGCGCATCCCCCTATGCCTGTCTCTTTCGGACGACGGTGTAGTGTTTGAGCGCATGATGATCCTGCGCGATCGCGATACGGTGTACCGCTATGCGGGCAAGGATCCCGGTTACGCGGGCTATCACTATCCGCAGTTGCTGGAGCACGGCGAGCACCTGTATGTGATCCATGCCGAGAACATGGAAGACATCGTGCTGCTGCGTGTGGCGCTCAAAGACATTCGAACTCGATAGTGTGATCGAAGGGCGTGAAGCCGGTGAGATAGATGCTGTTGCCGGGCATCATCGGCTCGGCTCCACGGACCTGCGTGTACTGATGGGCTTCGCATCCCGGGCCGAAGCGGACTTCATTGCCGCTGCCTTTGATGACGCCCGTGCCCTTGCCCATGATCCATGCGCCGGGGGCCTGCGGGGCGGCGGCGAGTCCATCGAGGCCGATCTGGTTTTTGTCACGGGCGCTGATCTCGATGGCGAGCGGCACGGTGTCCGTACCGTGGGCCTGGATGCGAACACGGAAGCCCTTTTCTGTTTCGGTGATGGTGGCTATCTGTTCGAGGTGGCAGACCTCGGTGCGCTGGCGTTCGGGGCGAGTTTCGGTCCATTCGCCCGCCTTGACGCGGTGCGGCGGATTCAGCGGCTGAAAGTAGGGCCCGCTGAGTTCCTGCTTCAACACATAGCTGTTGCCCACCTTTGACCATGAGCGCGGAATGAACTGCGCCTTGCCGAAGAAGGCGCTGGCGAAGCGGACTGCTCCGACCACGGCATCGCCGCTGCGCAGCATGAGGAAGCGGCTGTCGCCCTTGAGCATGATGGTGGCGCTTTTGTGGCCGCGGCGGATGCGGACGATCTCCAGGGCTTTGAACTCCTTCGAGTAGTCGGCGGGCGGCTCTTCCGGCTTGGGAAGGGGCTTCAGCATGTTCGGATACGACATGAGCATGGAGAGTGCCGCATAGGTGGGTGCATACTTCTGCGCGACCCAGGCGTAGCGCGGGTTGTTGTCGCGCGTGGCCATGTAGTGCATGGGGAACCAATAGACGCCGATGTTGCCGATGGCATTGCGGTCCTGGCGGTGCGAGATCTCGGTAACCATCTCATCGCCGGGGTGCATGAGGTAGAAGGCCGCGTCGAGGTTCTTGCGGAGAGGTTCCAGCAGTTCCGTGCGCTTCAGTTTGTCGGCAAGGATCACCAGCGAGCGGTCGACAATGACGTTGTAGCCGATGATGCTGCGCTCGTCGTATTGCCCGTCTTCATCGATGTCGATGCCTTCGGCGAGCCACTGATTGATGCGTTTGACGAAGGCCGGATCGGGGTTGATTTCATGGAGCAGGGTCATGGCCGAGCACGCCACCCAGCGATGGTTGGGCGTATGCACTCCGCCTTTGAGCAGACCGCGTTTGGCACGAGTGAGGAACGGATCGAGGATTTGCAGGATCTCGCGTGAGCCGTACTTCTTCGCCAGGCATCCGGCATTGCCCGCGCCCCAGACGGCGAAGGCCGTATCGGGCGGAGAGTTGAAGTTGGTGAACGGCAGGTTCAGGTTGCCATCCGGAGTCATGGTGCTGACGGCGTAGTCGATGCCGAGCTTCATGCGCTCCAGCATGAGCGGGTTCTTGTGGAACTTCGATTTCGGGTGCAGGAAAGCGGCTGTGAACGTGTCCGAGGATGCCGCTGGGGAAGCCGGGTAATGGATGCCGTAAGCGTCGGGCCATGAGCCGCGATGGGGATGGCCGGGTTCGGTGATCTGGATCTTCAAGAGGTTCTCGACGCCTTTATCGTGCCGCTGGGCGGCCATGGTTTCGAGATCTGCGTTCGATGCATCGGCGGCGAGCAACGGGGCAGCCGCGGCGGCCTGCATCAGGGCCCTGCGTGTAGGTTTCATGAGCAGTAACCCCCATTTTCCCAGGCGAGCGGGTGTGATTCAATGTTTGGGTGCCTCGAATTCCGATCCTTGTGGGTACTGCTGTGCTCGCCGCGGGCTTTGCCGCCGGTGCGCCGCGCGGCGTGGACTTTCAGCGACAGGTCCGTCCGATTCTCTCGAACGCGTGCTTTCATTGCCACGGGCCGGACGCGAAGACGCGCATGGCGGACCTGCGTTTGGACACGCGGGAAGGCGCGTTCTCTTCGCGCAAGAACGGTGTTGTCGTCGTGCCGGGCAAGCCGGATGAGAGCCTGCTGCTGCAGCGCGTGTTGCATTCGAACGGGGCTTTGCGCATGCCTCCGGCGCATACGAAGAAGGCCTTGACGGACGCCGAGAAGCAGACACTGCGGCAATGGATCAGCGAGGGCGCCGAATGGAAATCGCACTGGAGCTTCACGGCTCCGGTGAAGCCGGATGCTCCCGCCGTGAAGAATGCGGCTTGGGTGCGCAATGCGATCGACCGCTTTGTGCTGGCGAAGCTGGAACAGGAAGGTTTGACGCCCGCGCCCGAGGCGGACCGCCGTGCGCTGATTCGCCGCGTGACGCTTGATTTTACGGGACTGCCGCCGGCTCCGGCGGATGTGGAAGCCTTCGTTGCGGACCGTTCGCCGAACGCTTATGAGAAGGTGGTGGACCGGCTGCTGGCATCGCCGCAATGGGGCGAACATCGCGGCCGCTACTGGCTGGATGCGGCGCGCTACGCCGATACTCACGGCTTGCATATCGACAACTACCGCGAGATGTGGGCGTACCGCGATTGGGTGATCCAGGCATTCAATCGCAATCTGCGCTTCGATCAATTCACGGTGGATCAACTGGCCGGCGACTTGCTGCCCAATCGCACGCTGGAACAGCAGATTGCGTCGGGATTCAACCGCTGCAACATCACGACGAATGAGGGCGGCTCGATTCCGGAAGAGGTGGATGCCATCTATCAAAAGGACCGCGTGGAGACGACTTCCACGGTGTGGATGGGACTGACTACCGGGTGCGCTACATGCCACGATCACAAGTTCGACCCGATTGCGCAGAAGGAGTTCTACCAGATGGTGGCCTTCTTCAAGAACACGGTGCAGAAGCCGATGGATGGGAACATCTCCGATACTCCGCCGGTGATCGTCGTGCCGCGCGCCGAAGATGCCGAACGCTGGATGGACTCCTCGGCGAAAGAGAAGGAGTTGCTGGCGCGCAGTGCGGCGCGGCGCAAGGCGGCACAGCAGGGATTGGACGCGTGGCTTGCTACCGGTGAACACAAGAGTTGGAAGGAGCCTGTGGCTGCCGCGCCAATGAAGCTGGCGCTTGCGCCGGCGAAGGGCGTGACCGCGGGCAAGGGGCCGGAGCAGGAACCCGAGGCATTGCATTTCGGCGAGAAGGCTGTGCTGACCGTGCCTGATGTGCCGGAGTTCGATCCCGCGAAGCCGTTCACTTTCGCGGCTTGGGTTTATCTGCCAGGCGGTGAAGACGCGGTGGTCATCGCCAGCCACACCGATGCGCGCAATCAGGCGCGGGGATGGCTGCTGGATGTAGGCGGCCGCATTCCGCGATTCCTGTTCACGATTCCGGGACAGGCAGAGAAGGTGCAGAAGCGCGGCAGCAACGTGCAGCGGATGAAGGTGAATAGCTGGTCGCATGTGGTGGTGACCTACGACGGCAGCAAGGAGACGGCCGGTGTGTCGCTGTACCTGAATGGCAGGCCGCTCGATTCGAGCCGCGTGCCGCGCGATCCGGAAGAAGAGATGAAGAGCGGCGATGTAGCGCGGATGGCGCTGCGGCTGGGTTCCGATGGGCGGCGCTATTTCAAGGGCGGCGCGCTGGCCGGCGTGCGCATCTACAACGCGGCCCTGTCGCCCGATGAGGTGCAGGTTCTGGCGAAGTGGAAGCAGGATGCGGAGCCGGACCGCGAATCGCTGGTGCTGATGTATCTCAATCGCAAGGATGCGGAGTATCGGCAGGTTCGCGCCGCATTGGATGAAGTGGAGATGGAACGCCGGCAGATCCGCCGCCGCGGCACGGTGACACATGTGATGCAGGAACGGGCGGACACGAAGCCCTCGGCGCGGGTGCTGTATCGCGGGATGTACGATCAGCCGCGCGATGAAGTGTTCGCGGATGTGCCGTCTGTGCTGCCGCCCATGGGCAAGGACTTGCCGCGCAACCGGCTGGGGCTGGCTCGATGGCTGGTGGATCCGGCGCATCCGTTGATGGCTCGCGTGACTGTAAATCGTTTCTGGCAGGAAATGTTTGGAACAGGATTGGTGAAGACCGCGGAGGATTTCGGATCGCAGGGAGAGGCTCCGGTGCATCCGGAGTTGCTCGACTTCCTGGCGGTGGATTTCCGCGAATCGGGCTGGGACGTGAAGGCGTTCTACAAGATGATGGCGATGTCGGCGACGTACCGGCAATCGGCCGCGGCGACGCGGGAGAAACTGAAGCGGGATCCTGAGAATCGCTGGCTGTCGCGCGGGCCGCGGTATCGCATGGATGCAGAGATGGTGCGCGACATGGCGCTGGCGGCTTCCGGCTTGTTGACGCGCAAGATCGGCGGGCCCAGCGTGCGGCCGTATCAGCCGGACGGTATTTGGGAGACCGTGGCGATGAAGGGCAGCGATACACGCTTCTACAAGCAGGACAGAGGTGAGGCCTTGTATCGGCGCAGTATGTACACGTTCTGGAAGCGCAGCGCGCCACCGGCATCGATGGAGATTTTCAATGCGCCCACTCGCGAGAACTGCACCGTGCGGCGAGAGCGAACGAATACGCCGCTGCAGGCTCTGGTGACGATGAACGATGTCCAGTATGTGGAAGCAGCGCGGGCGCTGGCGCAGCGCGTGATTCGGGAAGGGAAGAGCTTCGATGAGCGCATCGACCGGATGACGGCATACGTGCTGGCGCGGCCATTTGACGCGGGTGAGCGGCAGGTGGCGCGGGCGTCGCTCGAAGACTTCCGCAAGCACTACCGCGAGCAAGCGGGCGCGGCGGTGCGGCTGACGGGCATGGGCGAATCGAAGCCCGATGCGAGCCTGCCGGTGGATGAGTTCGCGGCGTGGACGATGGTGGCGAACCAGGTGCTGAATCTGGACGAGGCGTTGAACAAGTAAGCGAGGGCGACGATGGATGCAATCAAAGAATCGGTGATGGTGGAAACGCGGCGGCAGTTCTTCGGGCGCTCGGCTCGAGGGATTGGCGGCGCGGCCCTGGCGAGCCTGTTGCAGGGAGCGAACTCGAACGGGTTGCCGCACTTCGCGCCGAAGGCGAAGCGGGTGATCTATATGCATATGGTGGGCGCTCCGCCGCAGCATGATCTGTTCGATTACAAGCCGCAAATGAAGGAGTGGTACGACAAGGATCTGCCCGAGTCGATTCGCAACGGCCAGCGGTTGACGACGATGACATCGGGGCAGAGCCGGTTTCCCATCGCACCGACGATCTTCAAGTTTCAGCAGTACGGCAAGAACGGGACGTGGCTTTCGGAACTGCTGCCGTGGAAGGCGAAGATGGTCGACGATATCGCCATCGTGCGCACAATGCACACGGAGGCGATCAATCACGAGCCGGCGATCACGTATATTCAGACCGGGAATCAGATTGCGGGCAAGCCATGCATCGGGTCGTGGATTGCGTACGGGCTGGGCAGCATGAATGAGGATCTGCCGTCGTTCGTGGTGATCAACGCGCAGCATACGCATCCGCGCGCGGGAGTGCAGGCGATTTCGGCACGGTTGTGGAGCGCGGGCTTTTTGTCGGCGCAGTATGCGGGCGTGTCGTTGCGCGCGGGCGGCGATCCGGTGCTGTACATCAATAACCCGGATGGCGTGGACGCGAAGGTTCGCCGCCGCATGCTGGACGGCTTGAGCCAGTTGAACCAGATGCAGTATGAGAAGGTGGCCGATCCGGAGACGCGGGCGCGGATTGAGCAGTTTGAAATGGCGTTCCGGATGCAGACTTCGGTGCCTGAGTTGACCGACCTTTCGAAGGAACCGGAGAGCACCTACAAGCTGTATGGCGAAGAAGCGCGCAAGGGCGGCACGTTTACCAATGCGGCTTTGATGGCGCGCCGGTTGGCCGAACGCGGGGTTCGGTTCGTACAGATCTACCATCGCGGGTGGGACGTGCATAACAATCTGCCGGATGTACTGCCCAGCCAATGCCGCGACGTGGATCAGGCCTGCTATGCATTGGTGCAGGATCTGAAGCAGCGCGGGATGCTGGACGATACGATCGTCATCTGGGGCGGTGAATTCGGGCGCACGATCTACTCGCAGGGCAAGCTGACGGAGACCAATTACGGGCGCGATCATCATCCGCGGTGCTTCAGCCTGTGGATGGCCGGCGGCGGCTTCCAAGGCGGAGTCGTGCACGGCGAGACAGACGACTTTTCGTACAATATCGTACGCGACCCGGTGCATATTCGCGATTTTCAGGCTACGTTCCTCCATTTATTGGGGATTGACCATGAGCGGTTCACGTACAAGTACCAGGGGCTGGATCAACGGCTGACGGGTGTTGAAAAAGCGAGTGTCGTGAAGGCGCTGCTGGCCTGACGTTCAAGCTGCCTTGCCGAGCACCGGAGGGGCGTTGCGCCCACAGCAACGCTTGTACTTGAGCTTGCTGCCGCAGGGGCAGAGGGCATTGCGCGGGGTCTGGTGTTCATCACTTTGCGAAATGGATGAAAGTGATGAATTGTGATGAATTTCGTCTTCGGCGGCGCACTCCATGCCGCGCTTGTGTCCCGCGGCGTAGGCGGCGTCCATGAGCAGTTCCGCGGCGGAGTCTCTGGGGGTATTGGCCTTTTGTGGGGTGCTGAGGAATTTGAGGATAGTCATTGCGGTGCGCGCGCGCAGGGCCATGGGAGCGGATTCGTCGTGGATGATGTTGCTGAGGATGGCCAGCGAGGGGGTGGCGAGTTCGTCGAGTTGGTCGCGGATCTGATCGATGCGGGCCTGCTTGACGGCTTCGAGGGTGTGGCGGAATTCGGGGATGGTGCGGGCCCAATGGTGGACCGTGGTGCGATGCACGCCGGCGGAATCGGCGGCGGCGGTGACGCTCCGGCCGGATGACAGGGCCTGGAGCACGTCGAGCTGTTTGGTGGTGAGGGATTGCATGAGGCTCTCCTGGTTGGGAGGGTAGCAGGCGGGATGGACGGGACAGGGCGAATTGTGCAGACGATGGCTTGTAAGTGATTGTGCGGATGGGTGAAGATTTTTCTGGTTGTGTTGTGATCCGCGTTCAGGGGAGGGGCGTAGCAGTTGCTTCGAGCGACTGCTGGTCGACGATGGGGAGGGTTGGGAAGAGGTCGAGGCCGGTGAGGGTTTCGATTTCATCGACGGAGGCGGCGAAGTGGGAGATGGGCTGGCGGAGATGGGCGGAGTTGGGAAGGATGACGGCGAACATGATTTTGCGGCTGCCCTGGACGGCGAGGATCGCTTTGTAGAAGTGCGTGGGGACGCCGACCTGGTTGGGGCCGATGGTTTGCGGCTGGGGTGCCTGGAAGAGTGTTCCGGTCACGATGTAGAGGGCGTCGGAGGAGGCGGCGAGCATGCGCACGGTGTTTTCGAGTTGGCGCCAGCGGCCCATGTTGAGGGAGGGATTTTGCGGGGCGGCGTTTGAGAGGACGAAGGTTTGCGGGGAGTTGGCGAGATCGCGGGCCGGGACGAGATGGCCACGGTGAAAGCCGCTGCGGGTGTAATCGGCGTTGGTGGCTCCGGGGGATTGGAGGATGGCATCGGAGTGGAAGCGCGAGGGACGGGAGCGGGCGGGTTGTTCGAGTTGTGCGGGGGTGAGTTCGTAGGCGGTCCAGGCGGGGACTTTGCGATTGGCGTCGTGGCAGAGGACGAAGGCCTGGCGGGCGGCGAATTCGAGGTGCGGCGCTTCGCAGGAGGGGAGGCCGTAGCGATCGGGCTGGGCGGCGAGGATGGGGAGCAGAGCAGCGAGTAACAACACACTTATCTATCGGATTGTTTGAAACATTTCTATAGGGAAATGTTTCCAGGATTTTCGTGATAACTTGCGGGTATGAAACGGAGAAGCTTACTGGCCGCGGCGGCGCTGGCGCGGACGCCGCTGATGGGGCAGGATGTCGGACTGGGTGCGCGGCGCGGGCCTTCGTCGCGGTTGGAGACTCCGTACCGGATGGAGATCGAGACGCCGCATGTGAAGTGGGCGAATCCTCTCGCGGGCGGGCCGGTGAAGTTGCTGGCCGTGCCGAGCGTGAGCGAAGGGCGGACGGTGATTGAACTGGCGCAGCGGCTTTCGCTCGATTTGACGACGGTGAGCATCGATCCGGCGTGGGATGTGAACAAGTGGACGATGTGCTTTGGGCGGGATTACGGGGCACGGGCGGAGCAGGGGAATCTGAAGCTGATCTATTCCTACCTGGAGCAGGAACTGGTGAGCGAAAAACATTTCGATGCGATTCTGTTGCCGCTGAATCATGGGTGGACGGAGTTGACGGAGGCGTCGCGGGCGGCGATTGCGAAGCGCGTGCGGGCGGGTTGCGGATTGGTTCTGGTGCGTCCGTTTTCCTGCCCGCTGTCGCCGCTGGAGGCGAAGGGCGGCGAGGATGGGCCATACGAAAGATCGGCGTGGAAACGGAAGGGCGAGCATTTCATCACGCGGCCGATTCCAGTGGAAACATTTCCATTCCAATTTATCGAGCAGCATGGCGCGCGATTGCGGGCAGGGGCGGAGGCACTGATTGAGTCCGAGTTGGGGACTCCCGTGCTGGCGGCGCGGACAGAGGGACATGGACGGGTGATCGGGTTTGGGTACAAGTCCTATGGGGTGAGCTGGCAGATGCCGTTTGAGGCGCGGCATCACGCCGTGGACTTGTATTGGGAGTATTTCTACGCGCTGCTTTGCCGGGCGTTGCTGTACGCGGCGAAGCGTGAAGATGCGGAGACACCGGATTGGTCGAAGAGTGAGCGGAGAGCGCGGGAGTTGTACGGCGTGCCGCGATCGGGTGGGGTGGATGGGCTGAAGGTATCGGAGGCGGTGATTCGGGAAGGTGCTGTTGTGGAAGTGGGTTTTCAGGCTTCGCGTCCGGCGGTGGTGGAGTTGATCGATGGATTGGGGCGGGTGGTGGCGAAGGGCGAAGGCAGGGACGGGGTGACGCTGCAAGCCGGCAGGGCTCTGGTGCATTCCGGAGTGGTGCGCGTGACGGCGGGCGATGCCGTGGAAGTGGCTCCCGTGCATTTTGAGGCGGCATCGCGGGAGTGGACCGATTACGAAGTGGTGCTGCCGTGGTCGGGGCCGCGGAGTTACCAGCCTTGGATGAAGGCGCTCGATGAGCAGTTCCGCAGGATTGGAGTAACGACGCTGGCGAGTCCGGAACGGAATTTCCGATTCCTGGTGAGCGCGCATTTGAACGCGTTCGGCATCTACTGGTACCGGCGGGAAAATTATCTGAAGCGGAAGAAGCTGTACGCGGAGACGCGGGACAAGAAGTATTTAACGCGCGAGGTGGTGCTGCAATCGCCGGAGTTCGAGGCGAGCGTGCGGAAGCAGTTCGGTGGGCGGACAGAAGAGATGGCGGCGCTGAAGCCGTTTGCGTATTATCTGGCCGATGAATCGTCGCTGACGTGCTACACGGATGCATTTGATGTGGATTGGGCTCCGGAGGCACTGGCGGGATTGCGGGAGTGGCTGAAGAAGGAATACGGCGGATTGGATGAGTTGAATGCGGCTTGGGGGACGGCGTTCTCGGCGTGGGAGGCGGTGGTTCCGATGACCACGGAGGAAGCGCAGAAGCATGGAAACTTCGCACCGTGGGCGGACCACAGAGAGTATATGGAGCGGGAGTTTGTGCGGGCGTTCGCGAAGGCTCGGGATTGGCTGAAGGAGATGGATGCGGGGGCGCGGCCGTCGATTTCGGGGACGCAGGTTCCGACGGCGCACAACGGATGCGACTGGTATTCGATTGATCAGGAGCTGGAATACATCCAGCCGTATTCGGGCGGCGGGCAGGATGCGATGCATTACCTGTTCAACCCGAAGTTGCGGATAACGGGATTCACGGGGTATGGGACGGTGGGCGACGCGGCTCGCTATCAGCAGTGGCAGAGGCTGTTTTATGGGCATTGCGGGGCGTCGATTTTCTGGCACTACACGATGCTGAATCCGGATTTGACGTTCAGTGAGCAGGGGCGCGCGCTGGCGGAGACGTTTGGGAAGCTGCAATCGGGGATAGCACGGGTGTTCATGAATTCGGAAGTGGTGGAAGACGGAGTGGCGATTCATTTTTCGATGGCGAGCATTCGTGGGGCTTGGATTACGGATGGGGTGATCTCGGCGGAGATGGGGAATGCCAATCGCAGTTCGAAGAATTTTGCGGACCTGGCGAAGCGCCGCGATGCCTGGGTGAAGGAGCTGGAAAAGCAGGGAGTGCAGTTCCGGTTCTTGGCGACGCAGCAGATCGAGCGCGGCGAGTTGGACCGGTTCCGGGTGTTGATTCTGCCGTATTCGATTGCTTTGTCGGATGCAGAGATTGCGGCGATCGAGCGGTTCCTGCAGCGGGGCGGGCGGGTGTTTGCCGATGAACAGGTGGGGAGAATGGACGAACACTGCCGGTGGCGCAAGACGGCGTTGTGGCCGGCGTTGGAGCGGAAAGGGCCGGGGGATATCGGGGTGAAGCCGGCGCTGGCAGTGGAGGGCGCGTTTCTGCGGACCGTGCGGCGCTTTGGAGCTTCGCGATTGTATGGATTGCTGCCGGAGGATACGCGGAGCGTTACGCTACCGTCGATGGACGGAGTGGTTTATGATCTGCTGCGCGGAGGGGTGGCGGGGAAGGTGATGGAAGCGGGTCCGGGTGCGCCGGTGTTGCTGCTGGCGCGGCCGTCGCGGATTGCGAAGTTGGAGATGGATGGCGCGCTGCGGCTGCGATTGACGGATGAGAAGGGGAAAGGGGTGGACCGGTCCGTGGTGCGCGTGCAGGTGTTCGACGGACAGGGGCGAGAGGCGCGGCATTACTCGCGGAACGTGTGGGTGGAAGGCGGCGAGGGGCGCGTGGAGATCCCGTTTGCGTTGAGCGATAGAGGCGAGTGGACGATCAAGGCGCGGGATGTGGTGAGTGGATTGACGGCGGAGCGGCGTTACCGCGTGGGCTAGAAACTGCGTCCGATGGAAACGAGGATATAGCCGAAGCGGATGGTGCTGGAGAGCGCATCGGATTCGCGTTTGCGGAGGAAGTAGCGGTATCCGAAATCGAGGTTCCAATAGGGCTTGGGACGGTAGCGGAGTGCGCCCATGGGGGAGGCGGAGTACTGGCCGTTGACCCAGCGGATGGCGTCGCATTCGGCCACGAGGGAGAAGCGATCGCGGAGGCGCCATTCCATCTGGCCGCTGAGGAGCGGGGTGACTTCGCGATCGGAGATGTACTTGGTGAGGGGGGAGCCGGAGATGCGCGTTTCGCGGCCGGCGATGGTCAGGCCGCCATAGAGGGATAGGCGTGAGGTGTCGATGAGGGCATGGCGATAGCGGATTCCCAATTCGTGGAAATCGAGAGGGCGGACGCCTGGGCCGGCGTTCGTGCTGCCTTGGACTTCGAGCGGAGCCCAATAGACGCCGAGTTGATGGGGGCCATCGCCCTGCCATTGGAGTCTGACGCGGGCGGTGGCGGAGCGATTGCGATTCTCAGAGCCAGGCAAGAATTCTATGCCGGGGAGAGATGGCGTGCGGGAATCGAAACGGTGGGCGTAGACGGCGGCGTATTCGAAGCTGGCCTGATAGGGGCCACCTTTGTTTTCGACGCCGGCGAAGAGCCAGTTGGAGATCATGCCGATGCCGCCGCCGGCGATGACGTCATCGGCGAAGTGGCGGTCGGTATGGACGCGGGTGAATCCGACGAAGGTGGCTGCGGCGAAGGCGGGGATGGCGACTTTGGGGCCGTATTGGGTAGCTAGGAAGCTGGCGCCGGAAAACGAAAACATGCTGTGGCCGGAGGGAAAGGAATGGCGATCGAGGGCGTCGGGGCGGGTTTTGGCGACGATGCGCTTGAGGCTGAAGGTGGTGGCGCTGGCGACGCCGAGGGAGAGGGTGAAGCGGCCGAGGTTTTTCCAGTCGCGCTCGATCAACTGTGAGGCAAAGGCGGCGGCGGGGAGTGCGATTTGCACGATGTCGCCGGAGCGGCGCAGGGCGGAAGGTTGGAGGCCGCCGTTGGCAGTTTGCGCATCGAGCTGCGCGGAGAGCAGGAGCAAAGGAAACAGCAAACTTCCAAAATATCACTGCGCGGACGGTGGTGGCACGGCGATTGCAGGTGAAGTTGGTGGAAAGGAGTGACGAAGATGTTTTCCCGTGCACTCTTGTTGCTGGCGGCTGCCGCGGTGCTGCTGGTTGCGCAGCGGCCGGGCGGGCCACCGGCAAAAAAAGGCCAACCACGATATGACCCGGCCACGGAGGTCACATTTACGGGGACCGTGGATGTTGTGGACGAGCATGCGCATCCAGGAATTACGCGGATGGGCATGCACCTGGCGGTGAAGACCGCGGAAGGCGTGTTCGATGTTCACCTGGGCCCCGCGGCTTTCGTGAAGAAGGAGGGGATGACGTTCGCGAAGGGGGATGTGATCACGGTAACCGGATCGAAGGTGCCGTACGATTCCGCTGAAGCGATACTCGCCCGGGAAGTGAAGAAGGGTGAAAAGACGCTTGTGCTGCGGAACCAGAAAGGGATTCCGCTGTGGAGCCGTGCGCGGCTGCGCACCTGATCAGCCGGGCTGCGTAATGCCGTACTCTTTGAGGCGGTATTGCAGGGTACGCAGGCTGATGCCGAGTTGACGGGCGGTGCGGGTGCGATTGCCGGAGTTGTCTTTCAACGCTCCGAGGATGGCCTGGCGCTCGATGTCCTTGAAGAGGACGGGGCGCTCTTCGCTGGAGACGGAGAGGGGGAGGTCTTCGGGGTCGATATCGCGCTCGCAGAGGATGGCCATGCGTTGGATGAGGTTCTCAAGTTCGCGGACGTTGCCGGGCCAATGATAGCGGCGCAGCACGTCTTCGGTTTGAGAAGCCAGGCGAAGGGAGGGCTTGTTCATGGCGCGGGCGGTGCGCGAGAGGAAGTGGCGTGCGAGGGGGACGATGTCGCCGGTGCGTTCGCGCAGGGGCGGAATTTCGATGGGGAAGAGGTTGAGGCGGTAGAAGAGATCCTCGCGGAATTTCTTCTGTTCCACCTGTTCCGCGAGATTGCGGTTGGTGGCGGCAATGACGCGGACGTCGGTGCTGATCTGGCGGATGCCGCCGACGCGCTCGAAGGTTTTTTCCTGGAGGACGCGGAGGAGCTTGGCCTGGAGATTGCCGTCGAGTTCGCCGATTTCGTCGAGGAAGAGGGTGCCTTTGTGGGCGCGCTCGAAGCGGCCGACGTGTTGGCCGCTGGCGCCGGTGAAGGAGCCTTTTTCGTGGCCGAACAATTCGCTTTCGATGAGGGTAGGGGTGAGGGCCGCGCAGTTGACGGCGATGAAGGCATGGGGGGAGCGGGGGCTGTGATCGTGGATGCAGCGGGCGACCACTTCCTTGCCGGTGCCGCTTTCGCCGGTGATGAGGACGGTGGCGTCGGTGGGGGCGACCTTACGCATCAATTCGAGCACTTCCAACATGCGGGGATCTTCGGCGACCATGGCATCGCAGGAGAAGCGGCGGGCCTGTTCCTCGCGGAGGACTTCGCGTTCCGAGGCGAGTTGCGAGGTTTCGAGAGCGCGGCGCACGACCATGCGGAGTTCGTCGGGGCTGCTGAGGGGTTTGCCGAGGTAATCGGCGGCGCCCATTTTCATGGCGTCGACGGCGGTGCCGACGCTGGCGAAGGCAGTGATCATGATCACCGGGACTTCGGGGGCATTTTCCTTGGACCAGCGAAGGACCGCCAGTCCATCACCGTCAGGCAGTTTCAGATCGCAGACCACCAGATGAAATTTCCGTTGCTGGCATTGAGCCAGGGCTTCCGCCACTGAGGATGCGGTCGTGATGCGGTAACCTTCCGTCCTGAGGATGGTTTCCAGCAGGCGACGGAACCCCGGGTCGTCGTCGACGATGAGGATTTGTTCCATATTGCCTCCTAGGCAGGCTGCAGCGGTAGCCGGCTTTCGGCGAGTGCGCCGCCTCCTGCCTGATTCCGAATGCTGAACTCTCCGCCGAGGGTCCGGACCAACGTGCGAGTGATCGACAGACCGAG
>CALFYN010000190.1 GCA_937952345.1 uncultured Acidobacteriota bacterium | reverse complement strand
AGAACGGCGGAAAGTACGGGCTATTGCGTACTGTCCCCCGGGGGGTAGCAAGGTAGAGGCTTTACAAATTGCGCAGCAGCGCGGCGATGCGGTGCAGTTCCGCCGCGACGGCCCGCAACGACCGGGCCACTTCCCTTCCCTGGGCATTGGCCACATCCCATTGGTGGGCTTCGGCGGCTTCGCGAATGCCGGGGAGTGTTTTGGCGCTGTAGCCGGTGTAGAGGCCGGGAGCGTGGAGCTGGTGGCGGTACCAGGGGCGGCCGGGCAATCCGGCGGGGGAAAGGAAGGCGCGTTCGGTGCGATAGATGGCGGAGTTCACGGCGGCCAGCTTTTCCGGAGATGGGTCCATCCAGCGGCGCAACGCGCTCTGATACTCGGATTCAAAGACTTTGGCGGCGGCGCCCAGTTTGTTGAGCTCGGACTGGAACTCTTTCCAATCGAGGCGGGAGCTGTCCTTGCCGACTGCGCGGATGAGGTCGGCTTTGTAGCGTTCGATGGTGCGATGGAGAGCCGTGAACTCGAATGGCAGCAGGGCGGCTCCGGCCAGGCGCATGAGCAACATGGTGTTGAGGACACTGAAGGCGCGCCCATAGACGAAGCCGCCGTCGGAGAATCGGGTGTACCAGGAGAAGCTGTCGTAGATGGAGTGATAGACACCGCCGCTGGTTTCGCTGCTGAATCCAAGATTGAGCGAGGCGATGCCGGCGTGATCGGCAAAAGCGACGTAGTCGGAACCCGCGCCGAGGGGCTCCAGGCGAAATCCCTTGGCGCCGCGATCCGTGCGTGGCGCTTCGATGAGCGGGCGGCCGGTGATGGGATCGGTCGCTTCGGCGAGCAGTTCCTTGATGAAGGATTCGAGGGAGTGCGAGCCGGCGGCGGCGATTCTGCCTTTGCCGATGGCGTCGGAGTTGATGTAGGCGACGAGGGATTGATCGAGATCGTGGCGATGCTTTTCCACCCATTCGGTGGAGCCGATGAGGCCGAACTCCTCGCCGTCCCAGAGGGCGAGTTGAATGGTGCGTTTGGGGGACCAGCCGGATTTGCGCAATGCGGCGAGAGTGCGGGCGGTTTCGAGGAGGGCAGAGGCTCCACTGAGCGGATCGCTGGCGCCATTCACCCAGGCATCGTGATGGTTGCCGTACAGGATACGCTGGCCTGGGAACTCAGAGCCGGGAATGGTGGCGATGACGTTGTGGAGCGGCCGGATGGCCATGTCGAATTCGAGTTTCATGCGGACCTTTGCCGGTCCGGGGCCGATGTGGTAGGTGAAGCCGAGCGCGCCGCGCCAATTTTCGGGCGCAACGGGGCCATTGAGTTGCTTCAGCAGTTCCGCGGCGTCGCTGTAGGAGAGCGGCAGCACGGGGATCTTCATGAGGGAAGTGGCTTCTTCGATGGGCAAGCGCCGTGCGCCGGGTTCGGAAGCCCAGCCGGGTGACAACGGATCGCCGACCATGAGCGGCATGTCCATGACGCTGCCGCGCTGGACGCCGTGCGGGGGACGGAAGGGTCCGGTGGGGTAGACGTCGCCCTGGAAATAGCCGTCGTCGCGGGGATCGGAGTAGATGATGCATGCGACGGCTCCGTTTTCGGCGGCGACCTTGGGTTTCGTGCCGCGCCAGCTCTTTCCGTAGCGGGCGATGACGATTTTGCCTTTCGCGTCGATGCCCAGGCGCTTGAGGTAGGCGTAGTCTTCGGGGACGCCGTAGTTGACGTAGAGCAGAGGGGCGGTGACGTCACCGGGGGCGGAGTAGGCGTTGTAGGCCGGCAACTGGCGGGCGTCGCCGGAGTCCGGATCATCGGCCACGACCGGCTCCTGGAGTTTGGCGCGGAAGCGGACGGGCTCGACCAGTTCCACGATACGGGTGCCGGGATAGGGGAGGAGGGCCTCGAAGGTTTCGATGCGGGCATCGAGGCCCCATTCCTTCATGAGGCCGTGGGCGTATTCGGCGACGGCGCGCGAGGCGGGCGAGCCGGCGTGATGCGGTTCGGCCGCCATGCGCTGCATGTAGCCGCGGATGCGCGCGGCTTCGGGAATAGCTTGTGCTTTGCGCTCATATTCGCGCAATTGTACTGCCCATTCGGCGGGAAAACCGCGTGGGGCTTGGGCGATTGCCGGAAGCGGCCATAGGAAGGCCAACAAGGGGAGAAGCCTGGGCGGCGACATGTCCAAGGGCCTAATGGTACCACCTTGCAGGGAATCAGAACGTCACGCGCAGGGCGAGTTGAATGCGCCGGCCGGTGCGCGTCGCCGTCACTTGCCCGAACTGCGTGTTGACCTGCCGGCCCTGGGCGTCGAATCGCGCCGTGGTGTCGACATTCGAATACTGGGTGTGATTGAAGGCGTTGTAGAACTCGGTCCGGATCTGAGCGTTGAACCGCTCCTTGAAGCGGAAATTCTTGTAGGCCGTCAAGTCCCAGTTGTTGATGCCGGGGAGGCGGATGTTGGTGCGTGCCGCGTTGCCGATGGTGCCCACGGCGGGCCGGGAGACGACGCTGGTGTCGAACCAGCGGCTGAAGGTGCGATCGCCACTGGCGAGGGACGGTTCGCTGTTCAGAACGATGCGCGCGCCTTCGGTGGCCGAACCGGTGATGTCCATGGCGTTCACCAGACTGAATCCGATGCCCGACGGCGCTCCGCTGCTGGCGGTGTAGATGCCGCTCATCTGCCAGTCGTTCACCACCCAGCGCAGCGGGTTGCCGCGATCGACGGCGTTCGGCAGATCGTAGAGCCAGTTGACCTTCAACACCTGCGTGCGGTCAAACGCGGACAGGCCGTAGTTCCAGACTCGCACGGGGATGATGTTGGACACGGTGGCGGCATCGTCGGAGTTGTAATCGAGCGACTTGGACCACGTGTAACTCAACCCGTACTGTAGTTTCGAGGCGAATCGCCGGTTCGCCGAAAACTGGAAGGAATGATAGTTCGAAGAGGCCCCGGGCTCGCGGAGGTTGAGATTGCCGTAGCCCATGTAGGAGCGGAGGAAATTGACAGGCAGCACGCCGTTGTTGGTGGTGTCGCGGGAGGAAGCAAGGAAAGTGGTCCCCAGGGGGCTGGCGTACAGGTTGCGCTTCCACAGCAGATTCCGCGCAAGCGAGCCCGAATAACA
>CALFYN010000189.1 GCA_937952345.1 uncultured Acidobacteriota bacterium | reverse complement strand
GCGCTGAACGATATCGGGGCAATACAGACCTCACTCCTCGCACTGGAGACGAGTTGGGGCGTGCTGAACGGCGAAACGCAGAACGCTACCACCGATGTGCAGAAGGCGGAGAATACGGCGCAGGCGATTGTGGCCAAGGTATGGTTCGATGCGGCGTGCAATGAATGGACTGCTATCGTGTCCTTTGCGCAGCAGATGCTGAGCAATAACGCACCGGAGCCGAACATTGTGATGATCGGCTCCTGAGTGCGCGGTGAAGGTGCGGGCTACAGGACGGCGGCGAGTTCTTTCCAGGCGCGGCCTTGGGATTCGGCGACCGCCGGATAGACGATTTCTCCACGATAGGTGTTGACGCCTTCGCGGATGGCGTTGTTTTCCATGCACGCGCGTTCGAGGCCTCTTTCCACGATCTCGAGTAGATAGGGGAATGTGGCGTTGGTGAGGCCGAACGTGGAGGTATGCGGCACGGCGGCGGGCATGTTGGAGACGCAGTAGTGCACCACGTCGTCCACCACATATGTGGGGTTGGAGTGCGTGGTGGCCTTGGAGGTCTCAAAACATCCGCCTTGATCGATGGCGACATCGACGACCACTGCGCCTTTCTTCATGCGGCGGATCATGTCGCGCTTGACCAGCCGGGGGGCGGCGGCGCCGGGAACGAGCACGGCTCCGACGACGAGATCGGCATTGCGGACGGCTTCGCCGATGGTCCAGGAGTTGGACGCCAGTGTCATGACGTGGCCGTTGAAGATATCGTCGATTTCGCGGAGGCGGTTGAGGTTCCTGTCGATTAAGGTGACATCGGCGCCAAGGCCGGTGGCGATCTTGGCGGCATTGTGGCCGACGACGCCGCCGCCGATGATGACTACGTTAGCCGGGGCGACTCCGGGGATGCCTCCGAGGAGGATGCCGCGGCCGCCGTGCGGGGCTTCGAGGTACTGCGCGCCCACCTGGACGGACATGCGGCCGGCCACCTCGCTCATCGGGGTAAGCAGGGGCAGGGAACCGTCTTCCTCGCGGATGGTTTCATAGGCGACCGCGTTGACCCGCGCCTTGACCAATTCGGCGGTGAGATCGGGCAGCGGCGCCAGATGCAAATAGGTGAACAGCGTCAGCCCGGGGCGGAAGTAGGCAACCTCGGCGGGTTGGGGCTCCTTCACCTTGACGACGAGGTCGGCTTTGGACCAGACGTCGGCGGCGCTGTCGATCATCATGGCTCCGGCGGCAATGTAGTCGGAGTCGGGAATGGTGCTGCCCAGGCCTGCGCCGGATTGCACCAGGACTTCGTGGCCGTGTTCCCGCAGCGTGGTGACGCCACTGGGAACCAAGGCGACTCGAGTTTCGTGATCTTTGATTTCTTTGGGTACGCCAATAATCATTGAGGCCTCGCTTGCGCGCTGTTGTTGGTTCGCTGGGGTCCTAATCCCAAGGCAATCAAACTGAGCGAGTCAAGCTTGCCGCTGGCGTTCAGATTCTGGTCTTGCTGAAAACGCTTCAAGGCTTCCGTTGATCCGGCATCCCAAGTACCGGTCGGATCGCCCTGCAAATATCCTTTTTGCTGAAGAGCCTGCTGGATTTCGCGGTAACGATCCGGCGTCGGTTGCGATTGTCCACGCGGGCGGGAAGGCGCTTTGTAGCGGCTTCTGGCATAGCGCGAAGACGATTTCGTGGGTGCCTTTCGCGAGGAGGCTTTGCCGGCAGACTTTTTGGCCGCGGTTTTCTTACCGGAAGTTTTTTTCGCGGAAGTTTTCGAGGCGGATTTTGGAGCGGACTTCTTCTTCGCTCCGGTGGGAGCCGAAGAGAGGGTCCAAGCGGCCAGCAAAGCGATCAGGACTACGGCGATTGGTTTCACGCGCAACTCTATTTTAGCAGTCTCCCGCGTTGAGGATTTCAATACCCACGGGAGCGAAGCGTTGTTTGCGGGCCTGTACTTGGAGCGTGTGCCAGCCCGAGGGTGTGCCGGGCGGGACGGGCAGCACGATTTCGATACGAGGCGTGCGTCGATCGGCCCAATGGACCATGGAAGGCTGGAGAGGCGCGCCGTTCAGGTGGAAAGAAACATCCTCGGGGTGGGAGACTTCTTCGAGAATGGCTTTGATGTTGCCGTGGGTGATGCGTGTGCCGGAGAGCAGATCGGTGGCGTCGGTGACGGCGAGGAGGCGCGGGACCTGAGGGCTGGGCGGCACGACGCGCATGATTGCGGGCGGGCCCACTTGTTGGCCGAGCCACTCCAGTTGCACGGGGACGAGTCCGGTGGGCACATCCTTGGGCAGCAGAACGTTCATCTGCTGCTCGCCGCTGGCGAGGGGCGCGGCGATGTAGTTGGGCGTGCCCCAATCATCGCCGATGCGAACGCGGACATGATTCAGGCCGCACTCGGGAGGGAGGTCGGTGAGCCAGAGTGACGCGCAGGCGAAGCGCCCGCCGCAGGGCACTCCGGGTTCAGTGCCGTGGGGATTCGAGATGCGGCGGATGCGGGTGGTGGCCTCGGGCCGGCTGACGGGCATTTCGCGGAACCAGCCGGTGGGGCGCTTGCGCAGGCTGGTCCACATGTACTGCGTGTTCACGCCTTCGAGTGTGTACATCTGGAAGTCGTGGGTGCTGGCGAAGGTGACGAGGTCCGGGGCGGTGAAACGGACGCCGCTCCATGTATCGGGCGGGGCATCGATGGCGGCGAGTCCATTGACCTGAAACCAGAACAACCCGCCGTGCTTGAGGACGCGCCGCGCTTCGGTGAGATAGGAGTAGACAATCTCGCGGCTTGGGATGTGCTGGAAGACGGCGTAGGAGTATACGAAGTCGAAGGACTCATCGGCGAACTGGCGCAGATCGGCGCCGGGGCTGAGATGGACATGCGCCTGGGGAATGCCGGCGAGACGGCGGCGGGCCAGCGCCACCATTTCATCGGAGACATCGACGCCGTGGATCTCGCCGAAGTGGCGGCTGAGGGGTTTCAGTAAGCGGCCGGGGCCACAGCCGATTTCGAGGGCGCGGCGGGCGCGCGGGTTGCTTCGCGGCAAGCGCTTGAGTTCGTACTCCAGGCCATAGACGACTTCGTGGGCGGTGGCGTAGAACTCGTCTTCCTGCTGGCCGTGGCGGCCGAAGGCGACGTAGTAATGCGCGTCTTCGCGGGCGCGGCGGTTCCAGTCTTCGCGCATGCGCGGATCGTGGATGATGTGAGGGTTGGCTTCCACGGCGGATTCTATACGGCGGCCGCTTTGAACGATTGCGCGCGGAGGCGGCGGCGCCTGCCGACCATCGCCAGGCGGACCGCAATGGCGGCGGCGCGATGCGGATCGTGGCGCACTTTATCCGAGCGTGCGAGCAGATCTTCCTCGATGACGCGCAATCCCATGGCAACCAGGGCATCGATATCCACCTTCACCGGCTGCACTTGTTCGGCGGCGTAGCGGCGGCGATGCGGCGCGCTCACGGGTTTGGAGTTGACCACGATGCAATCGATGAGTTCGCGTTTGGCGTGCTTGTGGATGGCGGCGACGTGATCGACCGCGCTGAAGTGCATGGTTTCGGTTGGCTGCCACATCAGGTTGCAGAAGTAGGCCTTGATAGCGCCGGATTGGGCAACGGCTTCGGGGATGCCGCTGACCAGGAGGTTGGGAATGACGCTGGTGAATAGAGAGCCTGGGCCGAAGGTGATGAGATCGGCCTGTTCAATGGCCTCGAGTGTTTCCGACAACGGATGCACGCGGCGCGGCTTGAGGAAGATGGATTGGATGCGGGATTTCGCTTTGCTGATGTGCGTTTCACCCGCCACCAGCGATCCATCTTCCAGTTTCGCCTGCAGGATGACGTTTGCCGCGGTGGACGGGAAGATGCGGCCGGCACTGGCCAGCACTTCACTGGAGAGTTTGACGGCGTGGGCGAAGTCGCCGGTGATTTGGGTGAGGGCGGTGAGGAACAGGTTGCCGAAGCTGTGGCCCTTGAGTCCATGGCCCGAAAGGAAGCGGTATTGGAACAGCTTGGAGAGCAGTGCGGCATCTTCCGACAGCGCGACCATGCAATTGCGAATATCGCCCGGAGGGAGAACATCGAAGTCGCGGCGCAGGCGTCCGCTGCTGCCTCCGTCATCGGTAACCGTGACGACGGCGGTGAGTTCGACGGGGCGATTCAGAGCCTGCAGCACCGGGCTGGCCGATGTGCCGGAAAGGGCGGGGTTGGCGTAATGTTTGAGACCCTGGAGGAGCGTGGAAAGACCTGTGCCGCCACCAATGGAAAGGATGCGGATGGGATCTTCAGAGGGGACGCGCCTCGCGTGCGGGTTGCGTAACGGCATGTATTCGAGCAGATGCACCTACGAAGGTAGTTGCGTGGCTGGCTCCTTTTTCTCCAGAAATACGAGTTCCCGGACGGGAGAATAGCGCCCGAACTCGAGGAAGTCGGGGTCTGTGCGGGCGATGGAACGGTTCTTGGGATCCAGTTGGATGGCTGTGGCCAGATGCCGCGCGGCGTTGGCGAGATCGCCGGAAAGCCCCACGCTGATGGCCAGTGCGTAGTGGATATGTCCGGCACGCGGATCCAGTTCGGCGGCCTTGGCGAGCGCCTCACACGCGGCGTCCAGTTTGCGTATCGCGATGAGGCCGATGCCGTATTGGTAGTGGTCCTCGGCGGTGCGGAGGTCCGGCTTCAGATTGGCCACCCTCTGTTCGCACATGCTGCGGTGTTGGCGGGCGGCGTGTGCGATGTCCCGGTTGGAACCCGCCGCGGCTTGCGTGAACAGATCGAGGGCGGCGTGGAAATCCCTCCGGTGAAACAGGTTCATTGCCGAAGCAAACAGCTCCAGTTGAGACGAAGATTCTTTCATCGCGGGCAGTTGTTTCGTTCTCCCCGCCTGGGCTTGTACGGCGTGGTTTGGCGCGGGAGGGGAGTTCTTCTTCATGAGTCTCGCCTTGGTTATGGCGGAAACTCAAATTACTACCAAATGGTCAGGGCCAATGCAAGCGAGAGCGGGACGCGTAGCTGGCGCGTCCCGCGGGAACAGTTGCTCAGAAATAGAATTTGAGCGCGATCTGCATGCGGCGGGGGCCGTTGAGTTGGCCCTGGACGCGGCCGAAATTCGGATCCTGCACGTTGGTGCTGCCCGGGCTGGCGCGGAAGCGGTTAAAGGCGTTGAACATCTCCCAGCGCAGATCCGTGCGGATGGATTCGCGGATGGCGAACGTCTTGGCGATGGAGAAATTCTCGGTGAGATTCCACGGCTGGCGAGCCTTGGGATTGTGCCGTGTGGCGTTGCCGGCGCGATCGTTGGGTTGTGCGCCGAAGAAGGAAGCAGGCTGGAAGTAGCGATCCGAGCCCTTCCAATTCGGGTTGTCATGATCGACGATCCAGTTGTCGTAAGTGGGGACGTGCGCCGGACTGCGTCCGCTGAAGAGCACGCCACCGAGTGCGGCGCTGTTTCCGAACGAGAGGGGATATCCACTCGAGTAGAAGTGTGTCGCGGCCAGGCGCCAGCCGCCGAGGAGCCAGGAGGCCGGACCGGTGTTCAGCCAGCGCTGTCCCCTGCCGAAGGGAAGATCGACGATATAGGTCGCTTTCAGGTTGTGCGTGAGGTCGAACTCGCCGATGGATTTTTCGAGCCGGCGGTTGTAGTGATCGAGCGTGCCGTTGTCGGGCTGATAACCATCGGCATCGGTGATGAGCTTGGAGAACACGTACGAACCCTGGAAGGTGACATTGCGGGAGTAGCGCTTGTCGAGCTTGACGACCCAGGAGTGATAGCTGGAATGGCCGCTCTTGTCACCTGCTCCCGAAGAGGTGTCGATGTTCAGATACTGCGGGAACGGGCGCAGGGCCTGGGCGACGCTCACCGGATTGCAGGTGGCGCTGAAATCGCAATCGATGCGGGCATAAGGCCGTGTGATTCCGGCGGCGATGGCTTGCGGCGAGTTCACGCGGCTGGTCAGCAAGCTGCGGCCATAGCGTTCGAGCATGCTGAAGGGAAGCTGGTTATAGCGCTTCAAGCCGGCAACCAGGTGTGCGCCGATGGTGGCGTTGTAGCTGGTCTCGAGAACCGTGGAGCTGTTCAATTGGCGCTGGATGCCGAGAGTCCACTGGTAGTTCTCCGGCAGGCGTACGGCTTCGCCGTCCCAGTAGGCGGTATTGTTGCCGTTGGAGAAGCTGGGGTCGATCACCGGCGGACGAGTGTAGGGGGGGAGTCCCTGGTCGAGCAGGAAGGACGGGGTGATGCCGTTGTCGAGGCTGGTGGGCCGGAAGATGAGGATGGCGCCCTCGAAGTGCGTGCTGCCGGTGATGGTCTTGGCGACGCCGAAGGTACGGCCGGCGCTGGCGCGCAAGACTGTCTTGTCATTGAGTGCGTAAGCGAGGCCGAAACGGGGGCTGATGCCGCCATACCAGCCGGGGGTGATGGAGCGCGTGCCTTCGCGGCCGGGACCTTCGCCGGCGAATTTCAGCGCACCGGGAAGGCCGCCCGCGCGGGGATTGGCCTTGGTTGGATCGAAGTCGCTCCATTTGTCTTTCTGCTCAATGGGCGGGAGGGTGAACTCGTAACGCACGCCCATGTTCAGGGTGAGTTTGGAGCTGACTTTGAAATCGTCCTGGAAATACCAGGCGTGGCTGCGCCACTGCTGCCCGACGAAGCGGTCATTCTCGGTGCCTCCGGAGAAGCCCTGCCCGAGCAGGAAGCTGGCGAAACCGTTGCCGCCGCCGGTGAGCAAATTGTTGTCGTTGGGGATGCTGGTGGAGCGGCGGTCGCCGCGGATGAGGCCGCCGATGGTCTGCTGGCCGAATCCGTTGTAGTGCATGCGCTCCCAGAGGTAGCCCATTTTGAAGGTGTGCTTGTTGTGGGTGACGGTAAGATCGTCGCCGAAGGAGAAGACGAAGTTTTCCGAACCGTCGTAGGCCGAGGCGACCCAGGTGTTGTAATCGGAGAACTGGACCTGCAGGAGGTTGCGGTTGCAGTCCCAGGCGCCCTTCATGCAGATGCCTTTCGATTCCCATCCGCCGTCGAGGCTGAGCGCGTCGTGCGATTCTTTCCAGAAATTGACGCCGCCGAACATGTGGTTGACGATGGTGGGCGTGATGACCTTGTCGTAGGTGGCGCGGTATACGTCACTACGCTGTTTGTCGATGCGGTTTTCGTTGATGGGATTCGGGAGGCCAGGGAAGCCGTCGGGGCCGGGATTGCCGCCGTGGAATCCGTAGTTGTACAGGAAGCTCACGCGGTCGTTCTGGCCGAAATTGTGGTCGGCCTTGGCGCTGAACTTGGTCCAGGGATCGAGACGGGTGCCGGTGTTGTTGATGTAGTTGTTGCGGACGTAATCGCTGGTGCCGGGGGCCGCGCCGCTGTTGGGTCTGAGGACGGGGCTGACCAGCGCGCCGTAGGCTCGGGCAATCGGCGAGAACCGCGATTGCGGAATCTGGTTGCCGGCAAAGGGCGTGCGGACGAATCCGGCTCCATTGGGATTGGCGCGGGTAGTGGAGGGATCGTAGATGGGAAGCTGGCGGTTGTTCTGATCGACCCAATTGCGGAAGTCGCCGTTGAACATTTCCTGGGTGGGGATGCTGAAACGGCCGCTGGCCGCGCCGACGCGATTGCGGAACCATTCGCCGGACGTAAAGAAGAACGTCTTGTTCCGGCCATCGTAGATCTTCGGCAGGTAGACCGGGCCACCGGCGCTCCAGCCGAAGTCGTGCTGCTTGTATTTGCCCTTCTGGTCTTCAAAGAAGCGGCGCGCGTCGAGGGCATCGTTGCGGAGGAACTCGTAGGCCGTGCCATGGAGTTCATTGGTGCCGGATTTCGATGAGAAGGTGAGCATGCCTCCCTGGGCGCGCCCGTACTCGGCCTTGAAGCCGTTGGTTTCGACGGCGAATTCGGTGATGGCGTCGACGGATGGGGTGTTCACATTCGCCCATTGCACGGAGTTGAAACGGCCGGTGAGAACCGAGACTCCGTCGAGAGTTGCACCGTAGGCCCCGCCCTGTCCGCCGCCGACGTTGAAGTTGCCATCGTTGGGGCTGTTGGCTTCGGGGGTGATGAGGGCCAGATCGAACGCGCCGCGCATGGCGCCACCGACGACCAGCGGCAACTCGTCCACCATTTTGTTGGTGACGGCAGTGGAAACCTTCGCCGTACTGGTCTGGAGTTGTTCGAGCGATGCCTGCACCTGAACGGATTCCGTTACGGCGCCGATCTCGAGAGTCGCATTGAATGTGACCGTGCTACCCGCGGTCACGGTAACACCGCTGCTCACAGCGGCCTTGAATCCCTGCTTTTCGACACGGATTCTGTACTGGCCGACGGGCAAAGCGGGAATGGTGAAGTCGCCAGTGGACGTGGACTGTGTGGTGAATCCGACGTTGGTAGCGAGGTTTGTGGCGGTGATCTTGGCCTCGGGAATGGACGCTCCCGTGGTATCGGCTACAGCTCCGCCGATGATGCCGCGGTCGGTTTGCGCCCACAACATGGAGGCAGTCAGGGCGGCAGCCCAGAGAAACCGAGTATATGACATGTTTATCCCCTTTTCGGACGTGGGGACTAATATATCAAAGGTTCGCGTGCGGCGCAGCCACTTTGTGAGATTTTTTACGTTACGGGATGCGTACGAGCATGGCGCCGGTGGTGGCGCGGGCATCGTTGAGAGTGATCGCTTCGATCGTGTTCGCTTTCGGGTTGACGCGCATCATGGCCGGGGTCTGCTGTACGGGTTGCCCGGGCTGGGCTTGTACGGGAGCATTGCCGACGTAGGCGACGCCATCGGGGTTGGGAATGATTTCCAGATCGCCGTTCGACAGATCGTAGACCAGGAACTGCGATCCGCCGGGGCGGTTACCGCGGGCCACCAGTTTGCGTGTGGCGGGCAGGATGCCGACGAACTGCGCCGTCGCGAAGCCGTCCGGCAAGAGCAATTGACGCACTTCGAGGTTGGCCAAGTCGAAGACGAGGAATCCACCGTCGTTTTGCAGACGGGCACGGCCTACTGCCACCGCCAACTCCATGGCGGGCACCGGCTGCATGTTCTGAAAGCCGATGACGCCTTGGGGAAGGTCCAGGCGGTAGGCGGAGAGAGTGACTCCGTCGAGCGCGAAGACAGTGTCACCTTCGGTGCTGGCGGCGAGAAGAAAATCGTTCAGATCGGGAACGTTGGCCGTGACATTGATCTGTCCTTGTCCGGGAAGTGCGATCTCAGTGAACTGCTGGCTGGCGAGGTCGAGGACAAGGAAGCTCAGGGCGCCGCAGACTTGACGGAACTGCCGCTCGGCGGTGCCGCTGCCCATGAGGACGATCCGGCGGGAGGTTTCGATGTTGGCGATTTGCGCATTGGGTGTGCAAGCGGCGACGAATTTTCCGTCGGGCGTGGGGATTGCTTTCACCTCATTCGGCGAGAAGACGCTGAGGGCGTGGCGGGAATCGTCGGCTTTGCGAGAAGCGACGTAGAGATTGCGCGTCTGGGCATCGAAGAATGTGGCCACGCGGAACCGTACTTGCGCCACCGGCACGCCGCCCGGTGCGACAACGCCGCCGCCGCCAGCACCGCCTTGGCCCGCTCCTCCACCGCCGGGGGCACCGCCGCCGGGACCACCACCGCCGGGGCCACCACCGCCGGGGGCTCCTCCGCCTCCTGGCGCTCCCCCTCCAGGCGCCCCACCGCCGCCGGGCGCGGGCTGTGCGGGGGGATTGGGCATCACCATGGGCAGGAATGCATCAGGGAAATCGCGAGTCGTGGTGACCTCGCCTTGCGCGTTCAGTACGGCGAGTTTCGCCGCGGTGGGATTATTCAGATCGTCGCCAATGACAACGGCGAACTGGCCTTGTCCCATGTTGACGATCGCGGTGAGTACTTTGTCGAGACCGCCGCCGAGGTCCACCTGCAGGTTCAGCGGATTGAGGGCCAGAACCTGCCCGCCGGCCGGATTTGCGCCGGCGCCACCTTGCGCCACCTGAAATTCGCCAGTCTCGGAGTCGATGTTCGCGACCCGCGGAGGAGTGCCGGGCAGAATCGCGTTGAATCCCCCCTGCGCATTTCCGGCCACAGCGGCGGCGTTGGAAGGAAGTTCGACGTTCATCGCATCGGTCTTGGCAGGCTGAAAGAGAATCACCTTGTTGCTGATGCCTTCGGCCGCATTAGCGCCTTGCGGCGGCCCGGCGAGTGCCGCCAAAGCTGCTGTATTCGGTGAGGCAACCGCGGGCGTGAGTGCGTTCTGATTGGCGGCTGTCAGGCACTGCGGGACGTTGGCGGCGCGTTTGGCGCGGAGATCGAACAACACACTGGGCCAGCAGCCTTCCGCGTTGCGTGCCGCGCTGGCGATGAGGAATCCCCCGGTGACGTCGGCCGCAGCCATCGCGCGAACCGTGGGTGCGCCATCGGGCATCGGCACGTAGGTAACTTCGGGGCGGCTGATTTTACGATACGCGACATAGTTCGACAGCCGGTTGGCGGCCTGCACCAGGATCAAGTCACCGGGCAGTGTGCCGTCGGGCACGGGGACGGAGATGTCGATATCGCCGGGACGCTTTGTGGAGACCTTGATGTCGGCATCCATTTTTACTCCGCCGAGGAAGACATTCACGGCTTGCCGTGGCGCGGCGCCGGAATCAGGCGCGGCGGATTCTCCGGTGTTGACCCGCGGGTCGGAGACGCCGAGGCCCGAGGCGGTGAAGGAGAATCGGGAGCCGTTGGCCGAACCCATCACTTCTCCGAAGCCCTTGTCGTCCTGGGCTCGGACTACGGGAAACACGGCGAACACATTGATGCGCGCGGGACGGGAGTTTGTTTCTCCGCGGCGCACCACGATATTGGCGAGCCCGTTCGGCGTTTCAAAGGGAATCTGCGCCACGATGCGCGACGGTGACACTGAGCCGAGCGGCGCCTGCCGGTTGTTGATGAGCACCTGCACTCCGCCGAGTTCGGTGGGCCAAGTGGACCCATCGGCCACTGCGCCTTCCGGCGGGCCGAGGTTCAGTCCATTGATCCAAATGATGCTTCCCGCGCCGACTTGCGAAGGAGCGGGTTGCTGCGAGTATGCGTTCACCACACCGCGGGGATTGATGACCGGCGCAAGAGTTTGCGCCTGGGCGAACGGAACCAGAGCAATGGCGAAGACACCAGACCGAAGCGTGGAAGCGAACATGCGGAATCCCTCGTTGACGAATCCTAAACTTAAACCCAAACGATGCGGAAAGGTTGCTATCCGATATAATAGAACTTCCCCTCGCCAATGGCATCCGAGCGCACCAGTGTAGCCGTCCCCACATCTTCGCCCATGGCGAAGGCTTGGCCTGCCGGCTTCGGACTGCTGGGCATTTACGCCGCCGGGCACTTCACCGTGGATGTGTATTCGGCAGCTCTGGGTGTATTTCAACCGCTGTTTGCGCAGCATTTAGGGCTCAATTTCACCCAGGCGGGGATATTGGGTGGGGCGATGGTATTCGCGGGTAGCGTGATGCAACCCGTGTATGGATACTCATCCGACCGTTTGCACAGCC
>CALFYN010000188.1 GCA_937952345.1 uncultured Acidobacteriota bacterium | reverse complement strand
TCAAGGCCGCGTGTGTCATCCTTCCTATTTGTTGAAACGTGCACGGCCGGCAAAGCGTTGAGAGAAAGTTGTACCTTACAATCGATGATCCCTTCTCTGGCATTCGCTCTCATGGCTGCTCCGGCGTTTCAGGCGCCACCCACAGTTCAGCAGAACCCCAATCCCGGCGTGCCGCTGGCGGCGATCGTGCGTTTCACCGCGAGCCAACCGGTACGTACAACACTCGAGGTATCGGGGGGCGGACGGCAATGGAAGGTGGAGTATCCCGAATCCGCAAAACCGGATTCCGGGCTTCCCTTGCTGGGGATGCGCCCCGGCGTGCGCCACGAGATTCGCGTCCGCATCACCAATAAAAAGGGCGAGACGACACAAGCGCCGGACTCGCTCACCTTCACTACACCGGAACTTCCCAAGGATCCGGAGTTTCCGCCTATACAGGTTAAAAAGGCCGAAACCGCAGCCATGGAACCCGGTATCACCATCATCAGCGTCCGGCGCAGTGGGCGTGGCCCTGGTGGTGGTCCAAGCCCGGCAGCCGCGACAAAAGGGAAGGCCAAGGCGAAGACAAAAGGCGCCGGCGGCGGTGGCGCCCCAGCGGGAGAAAGCCCCTTCGCGACCGGATACGGATTGCTGCTCGGCCTCGACAATGAAGGCCAGGTCGTGTGGTACCTCCGCACCAACAGCCGTATCTCCGATTTCAAGCGACTGCGGAACGGCAATATCGTGTACCTCACTGCCGATAGCCATGCCGTGGAGGTGGACTGGCTCGGTAATGTGCATGGTGAGTGGTTCGCCAAATCCGGACCAGTGAAAGAGCCCAAGGGTGTGGGAATCGACACGCTCACGTTCCACCACGCCGTGGAACAGGCATCGAATGGAAATCTGATCGTGCTGGGCTCGGAGATCCGTGAGATCGACAACTACTACACCAGCGAGACGGATGCCAAAGCCCCGCGCGGAAGAGAGAAGATCAAGGGCGATGAGATCGTCGAGTTTGACCGTACAGGAAAGGTCGTCTGGCGCTGGCGTGCGATGGACCATCTCGATGTGTTCCGGCTTGGCTATCTCACATTCAATCGCTACTGGGTCATTCGCGGCTTCCCGGACACGCGCGATTGGAGTCATGGCAACGGGCTTTATTACGACCCGAAAGACAACTCGCTGCTACTCTCCCTGCGGCAGCAGAGCGCAATTCTGAAGATTGCGCGGCCATCGGGCAAGATTCAATGGATTCTCGGCGAGCCGGGCGATTGGAATGAGAAGCTGAAACCGCTGGTGCTGAAAGCCCCGCCAGACACGAAGTGGTTCTGGCATCAACATGGACCAACGGTGACGCCGCAAGGCAACGTGCTGGTCTTCAACAATGACATCAATCAGACCCGCCCCTTTGCGGCCCGCGCCGCCGATGCGAAGGTGTTCACCAGGGCCATGGAATACCGCGTGGATGCTGGGGCGCGCACGGCGAAACTCGTCTGGGAGTCGGAAACAGAAGGCCCCGATAATGTTCTCACCTTCGCCATGGGCGATGTGGACTACATGCCGAAGACCGGCAACATCCTGGTTCACTACGGCAGTGCCACTCGCCGCGACGATGTGCGGAACGGAGTGACTCCGGCAAGGCCATGGGCGCGTGTCCGCGAACTGACGCATACACAACCTCCGCGTGTGGTCTACGATGTCGTACTGGCCGCCGATGAGATTCGTCCCACGGTGTGGATCATGTTCGGAGGCGAACGCTGGAAACCCGTGGAGGCTGGCTGGTGAGACGCCGTGACCTGATGGTTGGGCTTGCGGCGGGCGTGTCTACCCGCGCGCTCGCACAACCGAAGCCTAACTTCGTTGTCTTCCTCACCGACGATGAAAGCTGGCTCGAGCGTAGCGCATACGGATGGTCGAAGCTGCCCACGCCGCATTTTGACCGTGTGGCAAAGGAGGGTGTGTTGTTTTCGCGCGGGTATGTCTCCGCGCCTTCGTGCGCGCCATCGCGAGCCACCCTGCTCACCGGCCGTCATTTCTGGGAACTGGAGGAAGGTGCTTTCATCCAAGCCTGGCTGCCGACGAAATTCGCGGTTCTGCCGGATCTGATGGAAGTGGGTGGATACCACGCCGGATACACTGGCAAGGGCTGGGGACCGGGAGTCCTGGCCCCCGCCGGGCGCAAGCGCAATCCCGCCGGCGACGCCTATCAGAAGGTCCGCCGCAAGACCAGGGAAGACGGGATCAATGACATCGACTATGCGGCCAACTTGGAAGACTTTCTGAATCGCAAGCCCAAGGAAAAGCCGTTCTGGTTCTGGGTCGGCACTACTGAGCCGCACGGTCCCTACGGACGGGACAATCACCGCAAGTTGTCAAAATATGGGATTGGCGTGGATGACGTAAAGACTCCGGAGTTTCTTCCGGACACGCCGGGCGTGCGCCGCGAGCGCGCTAACTTCGCCTACGAGGTCTGCCACGTGGATGAAGACTTGGGCCGCGTCCTGGATGTGCTGGAAAAGCACGGCGAGTTAAACAACACCCTGCTCATCGTCACCTCCGACAACGGCACCGCGCTGCCGAGGTCGAAAACGAACCTGCAGGACTGGGGCGTGCATGTGCCCATGGCGATGATGTGGCCCTCGCGTGTTCCCGCGGGACGCCGCGTCGACGATTTCGTCAACTTCGCGGACCTCGCTCCAACCATGCTGGAAGCTGCCGGTTTGCCGGTCCCCAGACAGATGAGCGGGCGCAGCATCCTTCCCATTCTGACGTCGAAGCGATCCGGGCGCGTCGATGCAACGCGCGGCTGGACCGCCGCCGGTCTGGAATGGCACGGCGAGTTCGACCCGGTGAGCCTTGCCGCGCGCACCATCCGCGACGAGCGCTATCACTACATCGTGAACTACGGCACAGAGCCACGAATGCCACTTGACCCCGCCAAGCGTTTACCAGACAGCGAATACGAAAAGAGTGCATCCACCGCGTCACTCAACGCATTACTGGAAAAGCACCCGAACCACCCTGCCATCAAGCGATATATTCCTCTGCTCGCCGACCCAAGGCCTCGCGAAGAACTCTACGATTGCAAAGAAGATCCCTGGGAACTAAACAATCTCGCCGGCTCACCGCAACACGCAACCATTCAGCAGCGGCTCAAACGCCAATTGGAAGACCTGCAGCGCCGCACGAAAGACCCGCGCATCACGGGCGATATGCAGATCTTCGAAAAGACCCGCCAGTACGTGCAGGAGCGGAAACGAAAGGGCTACGGCGGAGAATAATCACTTCGCCATCCCCACCTGTTCTGAAGCCCGCAAACGATCGTCCAGCCGGTTCAGGTGACGCTCCATTTCCGGTGTGATGACGGGAATATGCGGAATGCGGCAAAGATGCTCAGGGATGTGCCACACATCGAGTTCCGCCGTCATCCAGTCATCGCCGAATCGGGCCAGCCGCACCGGGCGGGAATAGCGCCGCAGCGATTTCTCTCCGGCAAGGTTGTGATAGTGTTCGAAGTACGACATCACCAGTTCGCGTAGGGAACGGTACACCGGCTCCCGGTAGCGTAGGCTGGCGTAATTCGACTTCGCAATCGCTCCCCAGTGCCCACGCTCGCGAAACACGGCCAATACATGATCATCGTCACGTACCGCTTCCAGGTCCACCAGCATCGGCGGGTGCCCTTGCACGGCGAGAGCGGCACATGCGAGCAGTGCTCCCTCCATGCAATGCGCAATGCGATCGCGCAGCACCCTGCGCGGCGACCGGCAGGTGGGACCGTCGGGCTCCTTGTTGTAGCCGATCGCGGAATCGAGAAACCGTTGGATTTTTCCGGGCGTGCGCAATGCGCGAAGTTCTCGCTGCTCCGCCGGGGTGAAAAGTTGCATGCTCATAACGGTGAAGGCCGGAATCCGTAGTGTATGATTTTCAAACGGAGGTTAGGAGTGAAGCTAACACGGAGATCGTTCACGGCCAGCCTGGCGGCGGCAGGATTGGGACGGGCGCAGATCGCACCCACTTTTACCGCGATTCAAGGTGTCTGCGCATGGCCGAACCTGCAGCGCCTGTCCGATGGCACGCTGGTGGCCACCATTTTCAATCAGCCGTGCCACGGCGAGTGGGAAGGTGATCTCGATTGCTGGGCGAGCAAAGACAACGGCAAGACCTGGAAATTTCACGGACGCCCCGGTCCACACGAACCGCGCACCAATCGCATGAACTGCGCCGCCGGATTCGCCGCCAACGGCGACATGGTGGTGTTGGTGAGCGGATGGTCGAACCGCGAACCGACCGGCATCTCAACGCCCGCAACGCGCGGGCAGGTGCTGAAACCCTGGGTATGCCGTTCGACGGATGGCGGCAAGACCTGGACGCATACAAGGGCATTCCCCGATCCTCCGCCCGTGGGTCCGGGCATCGACAACCAGTTCATTCCCTTTGGCGATATTCATCGCGCCGCAGACGGGACGCTGGTTGTGTCCGTGTACACCCGCAAGGACAACATCCGCAACAACGGACTGCTGCGATCGAAAGACGATGGCCGGACCTGGGGCGATTGGGTGGAGTTAAACGCCAAGGGTAATGAGACTGCTATTCTGCACGCCGGCGCAGGAAAGTGGCTCGCCGCCAGTCGCATGTTCGAGAAGCCTGGCGATGCTCATCACATCGAACTGTTCACATCCGACGATGACGCGAAAACCTGGCGCCGGCGTGGACCGTTAACCATGCCCGGCCAGATCACCGGCCATCTCACCAAACTCCGCGATGGCCGGATTCTGATGACCTACGGCAATCGCAATCGCGGCAACTATGGCGTCGATGCCCGGCTGTCCTCCGATGGCGGCATCACTTGGGATGCACCGTTTCGCATCGCCGCTACTCCGGAGTCTGATTGCGGTTATCCGGCCAGCGCGCAGATTGCGGACGGCAACGTTGTCACGGTCTACTACACCCGAGTCTCCCCCGGTCATTTTTACGAAATGCGTGTGACGATTTGGCCGCCGGCTTCTCGCTCTTGATTGGTGGCGCGAATCACTTCCCGGCGTGGCAGAACACGCAATTCGCGACCTGCGCCACCCTGTCGATCTTGTGTGAAGTGGCGTGAAAAGGAGTCAATTCGGCGTGGCACTGCGAGCAATTCCACTGCTTCTCGATCACGCGGGAGTGCACGCGTTCGAAGTGCCAATATCCTCTGCGTGGCGTGCGCACGAGTTTGGGCAGCGGATGACAGACAGCGCAATCCGGAGCATTTGCACCGCGCGGCGTATCGGTAGCCGGTTTGGCCTGTGGCGCGAGCGGTTGTGGCTCCGCCGGTGCAAGCGATTTGCCCAGCATTCGACCTTGTAGGATCGACGGCCCAAGGAACGTGCCTTCCAAGCCCGCCTTGCCGTTAATACCGCCGAAGCCGGCCACTTCTCCCACGGCGTAGAGTCCCGGAATTGGCTTGCGGCCCGCATCCAGAACACGGCTCTGCTGATCTGTTGCCAGCCCGCCCATGCTCTTGCGCGTCAATGGATACAGGGGGATCGCGTAAAACGGAGCCTGCCGCACGGCCAGAATGGGCGGCCGTCCCGAAGGCTGTTTCGCCGGCGGGTTCGATGCATCGAAACGCCCGAAGTCCTGGTCCACGCCGTCATCGATCATGCGATTGAAGCGGTCGACGGTACGCTGCAACCCGTCCGCGGCGATGCCCGCCCGGCGCGCCAGTTCGTCGATGGTGTTGGCCTTCTGCACCAATTTCGGATTGCCGAAGATCTCGAGTTCCACGCGCGCCCAATCGGCCCAATCGGTCCCTGCGACAACCGTATGCCGCTTGGCGTTCTCATCGAACACAAGCCATGCTCTGCCGTCCGTCTGTTGGACCATCGCCGGAAACGCGAACTTTTCTCCGGATACTTCGCGATGATAGCGGCTGCCCTCACGATTCACCATGATCGCCGCGCGGTTGATGACACTGAGGCCGCGCTGCGTGCCCGGATAGCGAGGATCGGGAACACCACGCGCATACAGCCACATGTGATCCATACGATCTTCGGCCGCACCGGCGGCCTTGGCAAGTGCGTGGCCTCCGCCGGTAGCATGAATTCCGCCGCCAATCAGAATGGTCTCCGGAACGGCCAGCCCTTTGGGCCAGTTCTTTTTCACCAGTGCCAGGCTGCCCTGGAATCCACCAGTGGCCAGCACGACGGCTGGCGCTTCCCATCGCATGTTGCGGCCAGTGCGCTCGTGCGCGCCTTCCACGCCAACGACACGTCCTTCACGGCGCAACAGGCTGGTCACCTTCACGTGCCACTGAAACTCCACCCGGCCCGTGCGCAGGCATTCGCGATAGATGGGCGCCACCACCCCAAAGCCGCGTTGTGCATTCTCGTGAAATCGGGCCACCGTGTTGCCGGGTGTGAAACGTACGAATGTGAACTTCACACCCATCGCGGTCATCCAGTCATGCACATCGGACAGTGACCGATTCGAGTACAACCGGGCCCAATATTCATCCGCGTCTTCCCCCCACTGCACGAAATCGCGATAGGCCAGTTCCGGCGAGTCCGCAATTCCCTGCGCTTTCTGCGCCGGCGTTCCCACCAGAAACAAGCCACCTTCGGAAGCGACAGCGTGTCCGCCGAATACGGAGGATTGATCCACCACCACTACGCGAGCCCCGTTGCGCGCCGCCTCCAGCGCCGTACTCAATCCCCCAATACCCGCGCCCACGACGATCAGATCCGGCGAGGCGGCCAAACATGTGCACATAAGCACACTGCAGGCGCCCAGAGTTTTCAACAAGGACATACGCGTAGGTTACTACTCATGGCGCAAGGCCCGTAACGGATCGAGTGATGCAGCCCTCCTGGCGGGCACGAAGCATGCGGCCATTGCAATCAGAATCAGCAGCAGCGGCACGATGGTGAACGTCACTGCGTCCGCTGGACTCACTCCGTAGAGCAGTCCGGCGGCAAGGCGGCTGAGCGCCAGTGCAAGCCCTATTCCAACCGCGACGCCAATAACGGATAGCCTCATTCCCTGCCCCAGCACCATCGCCAGCACCTCACTCCGCTTTGCTCCCAACGCCATCCGGATGCCGATCTCCTTCGTGCGTCGCGATACGGAGAAACTGATCACGCCAAACAAGCCGACGGCGGCGATGGCCAGTCCGATGCCCCCCGCCAGTCCAAACAGCCAAGCCGTCAAACGCGCCATGGTAAGGGCCTCAAAAAGTTGTTGATCCATGGTGCGCAGATGGAACACCGCAAGACCGGGGTCTGCTGAACGAATTGTTTCCCGCACCACCGTCATGTATCCGGCCGGATCGCGGGCTGTCCGCAACACCAGTGTCAGTCCGGACATGGCCTCATTCTCTTTTCGCTCACTGGCGAGAGGAAAGTACAAACAGGCGTGTGGTTCCTCGCCGATGGTCCGCGATTTCGCCGTCGCCACCACTCCGGTGATCCGCACAGTCCTGCCCTGGTAATGAATGCGCCGTCCTATCGGAGTTCGCCCCGGGAACGCTTTCTTCGCCAGTTCCTGGTTCACCAATGCGATGTCTTCCGAAGGGCTGCCTTCCGGGAAGTCCTCGCCTTCAAGGATGCGGATGCCAAAGGTTTCAAAGAATCCCCGGGAGATCACGTAGATATCGGCTGTCAGCCGCTCCCTCACATCGTTCGCCTCTTCCGCTTCCGGAGTGAAAGCATTCTGAACCTTCTCCATCTGCAGAGGCACGTTGTTTGCGAGCGCCGCGGTTCGCACACCTGGCAATGTGCGGGCCTCCTGCAGGATTCGCTCCACAATACGCCAGGACGCATCGGGCGTCTGTCCATGCAGCGAAGGATCGAACGATGCCAGCAGAAGATTACGGGGCTCGAAACCGACGTCAATCCGATAAGCGGACTGCAAGCTGCGCAGGAACAATCCGGAGCAGATCAGCAACACCATGCAGATGGCCACCTGCGCCACAACCAGCATGTTTCGCAACCCGAACCGGCGCCACGTACCCAGACGCACGGCGTCCTCTTTCAATGCGTCCAGCAGACCGGCCTTCGTCGCTCGCAACGCGGGAATGAGCCCGAACACAATGCCGGTGGCCACGGACAGTACAGCCGCAAAGAGAACCACGCGCCAATCCAACGCGATGGACAGATCAATTGGCGCTGTCAGCGGAAGCCGCGCCAATCCCAACGCGGAAATGCCCGTTGCGGCGATGCCATACCCCGCCACCCCGCCCGGCAGCGCAAGTATCACGCTTTCCGTCAGCAATTGCCGCACCAGCCTGCCTCGGCCCGCGCCAATGGCCAGCCGTGTGGCGATCTCGCGTCCGCGCGCGGAGGCTCGCGCCAGAAGCAGGTTCGCCACATTGGCGCAGGAGGTGAGATGCACCAGTCCCGCCACGATCAGCAGCATCAGGAAGAACACACCCACTATTCCACGCAGCCCTGGATTCACCTGTCCGGCAATCTGCACCTGATAGGCACGGTTCTTGTTCGTCGCCGGGTAAGTGCTGCGCATCCGCTGTCCAAGGCCGTCCACCTCCGCGGATGCCGTAGCGAGACTCACGCCATCTCGCAGCCGCGCGGTCGCCATCAGCCATTGTCCACCGCGATCCAACAGCCGGCGCCGATCCGCCCCCGGCAGCGTGTCGTAGAAGGAAAACGGAGTCCAGAAATCCGCGTATAGCATCGCTTCCGTACCGCGAAACCCTTCCCTCGTGACGCCTATCACCGTCACTTTGTGGCCGTTCATGACGATCGGCCGCCCCAGTATTCCAGCGTCCGCCGCAAACCGGCTTCTCCACAGCCGGCAGCTCAGCACCACGACCGGATTCTCCCCCGGGCGATCGTCCCGTCCTGCGTCAAACCCTCGTCCCAACAGGAACCCCGGACGCGCAACATCAAAGTAATTCGCTTGTGTCACCATTCCCCAATACCGTTGCGGCTCCCCGTTCGTGGAAATGGTGGCCGGTATATGGAAGAACGCGGTGAGTGCGGCGAATGCGCCCGCCTGCCGCAGATCCTCAATGTCGGGATACGACATGGATTGTCCGGTCTTTCCCTTCAGCAGGCTTTTCCCATACACGCTCACCACGCGCGCAGGCGACTCCACTGGAAGCAGCCGGAACAAAGCTTGATTGGCGACGGCGAAGATCAAGGCACATGCCGCGATACCCAGCGCCGAAGAAACCATGGCAACAATGGCAACACCGGGCTGCCGGCGAATCGATCGAAACGCATACACCGCGTCCTGCGACAGATCGCTGGCCCATTGCGCAATCCACATTCGTCGACACTCCTCGGCATAGCGCAGTCCGCTTCCGAATCGCCGTCTGGCAGCGTCTTTCGCAGCGTCTCGATCCATTCCTTCCTCCTCGAAGGCCGCCGCCAACATCGCGATGTGCGAGTCCATCTCTTCGCGCAGCAATCGCTCCCGTTCCGCGCGTTGCCGCCAGTATTGGAACTGCCGCCACATCACGCCATCCCCATCACGCGCGCAATGGCGCCCGAAATTTCGCGGTAGTTCGCGCGCTCCGCGGCAAGGCGTTTCCGCCCGTCCGCGGTCAACTTGTAGAAGCGCGCCCGCCGGTTGTTGGCCGACACGCCCCACTCCCCATCAATCCACCCGTTTCGCTCCAGACGCTGCAATGCCGGATACAACGAGCCCTCCTCCACCTGCAACACATCCTCGGAGAGCTGTTGCAGCAGTTGGGCAATGGCGTATCCGTGCAATGCGCCGCGCGTGAGCACCTGCATCACCATCATGTCGAGAGTTCCGGGAAGAAGATCCTGTTTTCCCATAGGCTATCTGAGTATACGCGGCTCGATCCGGAAAGTTCCGTAAACCTTTTCGCCGGCTGGCATTTCCTGTATCATGCCCATGGGATGATTCGCGCCGCTCTCATCGCACTTTGCTGCGCCACTCTCACCGCGCAGGAAACTCCCATTCCCGCTCCCGGCACGTTTCTGGTCGCCAAGCGCTCGCTCGGCGATCCGAATTTCATTCAGACCGTCATCCTGATGATCCAGTACAGCAAGGAGAGCGCGATGGGCCTGGTCATCAATGACCCCTCGGATATTCCCATGTCGAAGCTCTTTTCCGGGATCAAAGGCAGCAAAGATAGCACTGGAGTGCTCTACTTTGGGGGCCCTGTGCAACGAACCGGCGCGCAAGCACTGATTCGCTCCAAGACCAAGCCGGAAGAAGCGCGGCACGTCTTCGACGACATCTACATCAGCGGTAGCAGCACGCTGCTGGAGAATACGATTGAGGCGGGCGCAAAATCCGATACCTTTCGCGTTTACCTTGGATATTCGGGTTGGGGCCCCGGACAACTCGACCGGGAAATCGAAGCCGGCGCGTGGCACGTCGTCAAAGGCGATGCCGCTTCTGTTTTCGATCCCAACCCCTCCTCCGTGTGGGAGCGCATGATCCGCCGTTCCCGGATTCGGTACGCTCAGGTCCTTTTGCGATAGACTAACCACAACCAATTGCTCAGAGGAGAGAACTCATGTTTCGCATGCTCTTGCTGCCGTGCCTCTTTCCGGCCCTGATTTTTGCCCAAGCAGAATCCGCACGACTCACCGGCGTAGTAACCGATCCAGCCGGCGCCGTCGTCGCGAACGCGAAAATCACTTTCCTGCATACCGCCACGGGGATCTCCACATCGGTGCAATCGAATGAAGAAGGCCGTTACTTTTCGCTGCCGCTGCGCATCGGGGAATACCGCATCGAAGCGCAGGCCGATGGATTCAAACGTACGGTTCGCAGCGGAGTCGTGCTGGAACTCCAGCAGATCGCCCAGCTCGATCTGCGGCTGGAGTTGGGAGTCACCACCGAATCCATCGACGTGACCGCGGATGCGCCGCTGCTCTCCACCACCGACGCCTCGCAAGGCCAGGTGATCAACAACAAACGCATCGTCGACATGCCTTTGAATGGACGCAACTATGTGCAACTCGCACTGCTTTCCGTGGGCGCCGTCGAAACGGCCAATGGCGCACGTTTCAGCACGTTCAGCGCGGCAGGCCAGCGTGCCCCGCAGAACAACTTCATGCTCGACGGGATCGACAACAACAACGTGCAACTCGCCGCACAGGGCCGGCAGGCCGAGACCGTGCAGCCCTCCGTGGATGCGATTCAGGAATTCAAGATTTCGACAAACTCTTTCTCCGCCGAATACGGACGCGCCACCGGCGCCGTCGTCAACGCCACCATCAAATCCGGCGCCAACGACCTTCATGGAACCGTCTTCGAGTTCCTCCGCAACGAAAAACTCGACGCCAAGAACTTCTTCGATTCCCCTACGTCAAAACGCCCTCCGTTCAAGCGCAATCAATACGGCTTCTCGCTCGGCGGCCCTATCGTGCGCAACAAGACGTTCTTCTTCGGCGACTACGAATGGACCGACGTGCGCGAATCACGCACCGCCAACAATACCATTCCCACCCTGGCGATGCCCGCGGCCTACTTCAGTGCGATCCGCAACATC
>CALFYN010000187.1 GCA_937952345.1 uncultured Acidobacteriota bacterium | reverse complement strand
AAAGATGGTCCGAGCCGTCCAGAGCCATCGCGCGTATCCAGCTTCCATCCACGCCCGCCACCACTGACCAGGATTCCTTCTTTCCATTCCACCCGATCCGCGACACCCTGTCCTTTCCAGCCACATAGCCGACCCCCTCGGCACTGACCCGCATCGCCGAAACATCGTGAGGCAAATATGTTGCATAGGTGATGCGGCTGCCATCCGGCGAAAAAACGGCCAAGAATCCCGAAAGCACCCCCTGCGGCCGCTTCGCGTAGGCCGATTTCCGTGTCGTCGCCAGATCCCCGGACGTGGTGAACCCGCCAATGATACATTCCCCTTGCGCACTGATTCCCACCGCAGTGGCGCCCTCATCGGACGAGGCTCCGAAAAACGATGCATATATCAGCTTCCCCGAAGCATCGAACTTCGCCACGAAGGCGTCACCCGCACCGCGTCTGCCTCCACTGCCGCCGAATTTGGTCTGCGCCGCGCCTGCCGTCACCGGAAAATCCGCCGCCGCCGTTGCCCCTGCTACGCACACGTCTCCGTTCGCACCGGCCACCAGCGCACTTCCATAGCTGTGTGCCCCGCCCCCCAGGTACGTCGAAAACGCCTGCCGCGTACCTTCTGTGTTCATCACAAACGAATGCCAGGCGCGTGCCTTCGGCTTGCCTTGGATCGCTCCAGCCGTGGTGGGGAAGTCATCGCTTGCCGTGCTGCCCGACACGATCGCGTGACCAGCACCATCCACGGCAATCGCCTGTGGAAAGTCCCGCCCCGCCCCGCCAAACAGGGCGACATACAACAAGAGCAACGAATCCATCTTTTGATTCTAGGGGATGACTGGCAGCACAATGTGCGAAGCCCGTGTCCCGCTGTGATGGATCGTCTGTGTCGCCACCTTCACGTTCGCCGTCGTTCCGAACGGCTCTCCCGTATTCGGATTGCGGTCGAACTGCGGGAAATGGCTGCTGGTAATGTCCACGCGAATGCGGTGCCCTTTCAGAAACGCGTTGCTGGTGCCCACCATATCGATGGTGAACTCGTACACTTCACCCGGCTTCAGCAGCTTCGGCGCACTCAGGCTCTCGCGATATCGCGCCCGCACAATGCCTTCCGCCACGGGAATCGAGCGCCCATCCGGGAACACATCAATCAGCTTCGCGATAAAGTCCGTGTCCACACAATCGGAACTGGCATGCAGCACAACCTTCACAGGTCCAGTCACCTCGATATCCTTCGTCAAAAATTCCGACGTGTACACCAGAATGTCGCCACGCTTTTCGATCGGCCTCTGGTCGATCGGACCCGCCGGTGTTGGCGTCCCGCAGCAATTGTTCCCGCCGAGGCTCGGCACCGGATTCGCCGGATCGTAGCGATATGTGTCCGGCTTCGCATCCGCTGGCGCTTGCCATTGCAGCTTCCCATCCCCTCGATCGCTGTTCGCACGGCCTCCGCTGGTGAAATACATCTTCGTGTACTGCGTACGTGCCAGCGGATATTCCTTCTCCTGCCGCCAGATGTTCTTCCCCATCACATACAGCGTCACCGGAGGCTCGGCGTCAATCCCATCGTCCACGCCCTTCAGCCAGTAATCGAAGAAGCGCAGGCTTTGCGCCTGTTCGTCAACGTGCGCGTGCTCGCCGAAATCGATGTCCCCAAACTTGCGCGAAGACCCGTGTCCCCATGGTCCGATCAGCAACCGGCTCTTCTTCCGAGCCGCTTCGGTTGCGCCCTTCGTGCTCATTCCCACATAGCCGCGCAGCGTGCCCTGGCTGAAAATATCGAACCATCCGCCCATTGTGTACACCGGCACCCCAATCTCCTGAAACACCTCCTCGGCGTTCAGCTTCTTCCAATACGCGTCATAATCCGGATGGCGGATCCAGTCGTGATAGAACTTCGCATTGCGCCCGGCCAACTCCTGCATCGTCATCAGCGGCAAGTGCCACAGCATCTTGTCGAAGCTCAGATTCTGCGGCCCTCCCGCCATCACGTGCGGACCCGTATTTTGCATGATCCGCGATTCCTGCCGCACCGGCCCCCATCCGAAATTGAACGAAAGCCGCCATCCGCCGTTCAGCGTGATCCAGTCGTGATAGAGGCTGGTCGCTGCCACTTTGGGCACCATGCACGTCAGATGCGGAGGCTTCGCCATCGCCGCGCGCCACTGCACGTGTCCCAGGTACGATCCTCCATCCATGCACACCTTGCCGTTTGACCAAGGCTGTTTCGCAGCCCATTCCACCGTGTCGTAACCATCCTCGATGTCATTGCGAAACGGCTCCCACTTCCCTTCCGATTCATGCCGTCCCCGTACATCCTGATACACGTAGGCGTATCCGCGTTGTGCATAGAACACGGCCGCCGCGTAGGCGTTCGGTGCGCGCTCCGTACTGTACGGCGTCCGCGACACAATCACCGGGTATTTCCCATTTCCCACCGGACGGTAGATGTCGGCATACAACGACACCCCGTCCCGCATCGGCACCGCCACCAGATTGTCCATCCGCACATCGTTGGTCGGCGCGTACGCCGCTGGAAATTTCACCTGCGCCGTCAGCGCAACGGGAACCATGAGGGCAATCCATCGAAGCATGGGGCAATCTTATCGAAATCGCTGCTACCATTGCTCCTGTACTCGATGCCCTTTGACCGCGACACCGACATGGGCGGCGCCTCGGCGCGCTTCCCCCACACACGCCATTCCGCTATTGCCTCCGCCCGCAGCGACCAGCCCGCCGAGCGCGAACGCGCCTATTCCTCCATCGTCGCCGGCTACTGGAAGCCCGCCTACAAGTACATCCGCGTCGAATGGAACCGCTCTAACGAAGATGCCAAGGATCTCACACAATCCTTCTTCGCCAAAGCCTTGGAGAAAAATTACTTCCAAACCTACGACCCGTCGAAAGGCACCTTTCGCAACTTCCTCCGTACTTGCCTCGATGCCTTCATCTCCAAACAGGACCAGGCTGCCGGCCGCTTGAAACGTGGCGGCGGCACAACCACCATCCCGCTTGATTTTGAAAGCGCTGAAGGCGAACTCCAGAGCCTGCCCATTCCCTCCGGCATGACTACCGATGAGTTCTTCTACAAAGAGTGGGTCCGTCATCTCTTCAGTGAAGCCGTCGAAACTCTCCGCGCCGAATGTGAAGCCTCCGGCAAGCAACGCCACTTCGCTCTGCTCGAACGCTACGACCTCGATCAAACCGCATCCAGCTACGACGAACTTGCCCGCGAACACGGCATTCCGGTCACCACCGTCACCAATCACCTCGCTTGGGCTCGCCGCCGTTTCCGCCAAATCGTCCTCGACGCCATTCGCGAAGTCACCGGCTCGGAGGACGAGTTTCAGAAGGAAGCCCGGCAACTGCTGGGTGGCGGTGCCGTGTAGGATAGTCTGGTGCTTCTTCCGATTCTCCTGCTCACCACTGCCTTTGCCGCGGACAACGTAACCGAACGCCACGAAATGATCCCCATGCGCGACGGCGCGCGCCTGTCCACCTACCTCTACATGCCCACCGGCAACGGTCCCTGGCCAGTGCTCTATGAACAGCGCTACGCCAATCTCCGTGGCGAAGCGCAACGCAAGCGCTACACCAGCCTCGCCGCGCACGGCTATGTCGTCGCCGCACAGAATTTTCGCGGCACCCACGAATCCCAAGGCGTGTATCAAGGCTATCGCGCGCTGGGATGGGGCAAACTCCAGGATGGCTACGATACCGTTGAATGGCTCGCCAAACAGCCATGGTCCACCGGCAAGATCGGCACCTTCGGCGGATCGCAAGCCGGCTACGCGCAGAATTTCCTTGCGGTCACGCAGCCTCCGCATCTCGTCGCCCAATACATCATCGATGGGGGCCTCAGCCTCTTTCACCTCGGCTATCGACTCGGCGGCGTCACCCGTGTCGAACGCTTCAAGCAAGGCATGCTCGGGGACGCACGCGATCCCGCCGAAGGCCGCCGCCACCTGGAAGATCAACTCGCCCATCCCAACTACGACCAATACTGGCAGCAGGAAGATTGCACCCTCCATTTCCCCAAGATGAACGTTCCCGCCTTTATCATCGCCAGTTGGTTCGATTTCATGAGCCGCGGCTCCATCGACAGCTACCTCGGCCGTAACCAGCACGGAGGTTCCAATGCCCGTGGCAAACAATGGCTCCTCATCGGCCCCTGGCTCCACGGAGGCCAGAAAAGCAATCCCAAAGTCGCCGAAATGCAATTCCCGCAGAACGCCGCCTTCGACATGGACAAACACATGATCGAATGGTTCGACTATCACCTCAAAGGCAAATCCACTGGAGTCGACAAAGCCCCCAAAGTCCGCTACTACACCATGGGCGAAAACCAATGGCACGATGCCGCCGATTGGCCGCCACCCGCAAAAACCGCCTCCTACTACCTATCCAAGGACGGAGCCCTATCCGCATCCAAACCCGCGGCCGCCGCCTCCAGCAGCGAGTTCCTCGGCGATCCATCCCACCCGGCTCCTTCCCCCGGACGCGCCGAGCCCACCGCCCGCGACGGCCGATCCTTCGAAGCCCACAAAGACGTCCGTGTCTTCACCAGCGAGCCGCTCCAATCTCCCGTCGAATGGACCGGGCTCGTGCAAGCCGAAATCTTCCTCAGCTCCGACGCCCCTGACACCGATGTCATCGTTCGTCTCAGCGATGTCTATCCCGACGGCCGTTCCATTCTTCTCCTCAACGCACCGCGCCGCGCCAAGTATCGCGACAGCTTTGAAAAGCCTTCACTCCTCGAAAAGGCGAAGGTCTACAAGGTCGCCTTCGATCTCGGCAACATCAGCCAGGTCTTCGCCCCTGGGCATCGCATTCGCGTTGCCATCAGCAGCACCATGGCCGATTACTTTGAGCCCAATCCCAACACGGGTGCAACACCCACCTACGAAAAGCCCAACCACACACGCGTGGCCCGCAATCGAGTCCATCACGAAGCCACGCACGCGTCGCGTATTCTTGCACCGGTAAAGGGGAGGTAACAGTAACATGCTCGCACCAGCATTCATCCTTGTAGCTGCGCTGGCATCCGCACAAACCACCGATTGGAAAGCAGGCATGGCCTCGGTGGACATCACACCCAAAGAGCCCATTCCCATGGGCGGCTACGCCAATCGCACCGCGCCCTTTGAAGCCGTCGAAGCCCCGCTCTTCGCCAAAGCCCTTGCCCTCGAAGACTCCACCGGAGTCCGCGCCATCCTCATCACCGCCGATCTGCTTGGCTTCACGCGCGAGCGTTCCGAACGCATCGCCGCCCGCCTGCAGGCAAGCGACGGCATTCCCCGCAAGAGCGTCCTCATCAACGCCTCGCACACGCACTCCGCCCCGCTCGTTTCGGGCTCCATGTTGCTCTCCGCGCCGCCGGAGATGCGATCCCGCATGAACGCCTACATCCAGTCCATGGAAGACAAAGTGGTCGATGTGGCCCAACGCGCCATCCGTCAACTGGCCCCCGCCAGACTTTCCTGGGGAAACGGCGTCGCCAGGTTCGTCATGAATCGCCGCGAGTTCACCCCGAAAGGCGTCATCCTCGGCACCAACGCCCGTGGCCCCGCCGACCGTACCGTGCCCGTGCTGCGCATCGATGATCCAAACGGCCGCCTCCGCGCCGTCGTCTTCGGAGCCGGTTCCCACAACACCAC
>CALFYN010000186.1 GCA_937952345.1 uncultured Acidobacteriota bacterium | reverse complement strand
TGCCGGGGTGATGGGGGAATCGGGTGTTGACGAGTTGGAGGACTTCGCGGGTGATGGCGTCGGGGGAGAAGGAGACCGGCGGTGGGATGAGGCCGGGGCCTTGTTTGGGGAAGGACTGGCGGTTGTCGGCGTCGTAGTTCCATTCGCCGCCGGTGGGCTGGCCATTGTCCATGAGGATATCGTGACGGCGGCGCATTTCGCGGTAGAAGAACTCCATGCGGAGTTGCTTGCGGGTGCGGGCGTGGCGATCGAATTCGGCGGTTGTGCAGAGGAAGTGGCGGTCTTCGAGGATTTCGAGATTGGGGCAGACGGCGAGGAGGGATTGCTGGACGCGGTAATCGCCGGGTTGGACGATGTGGACGCTTTGGGGGCGGAGTGTTTCGATGGCGGCGTGGAGTTCGGCGGCGAGGGAGCCGCGGTTGGCGGGGTCCGACAGTTCGCGATAGTGGACGCGCCAGCCGGTGCGGCGGAGTTCGTCGCGGAAGTGACGCATGGCGGAGAGGAATAGGGCGGTGCGCGCTTTGTGGCTGTGGACGTGGGTGGACTCTTCGGCGGCTTCGGCCATCCAGATGTGGTCGCGGGCGGGATCGGCGTGATCGTAGAGGGAGGAGTCTATGTTGAGCTGATCCCCGAGGACGAGGAGGAGGCGGCGGACGGACATACTGGTTTGGATTGGTTTGCGGGTCTTGGGGCGCTATTTTCTCTGCTACGATGGCCGCTATGCGAATGACAGTGGCATTGTTACTGGGAGCCTCGTTGTGGGGGCAGGACGCGGGGATGGTGCTGTTTCAATCGGTGGTGTATGGAACGCAGCGGGCGACGCTGGCACTGAGCGAGGCGCAGCGGGCGGAGGCGGACCGGCTGCTGGCGGAAGCGCGGCGGAGCGCGGCGGGCGGGGATTTCGCGAATGCGATGCGGAGTTTGCATCAAGGGCTGGCGGGGATGCGGGGGGTGGAGTGGAGTCCGCTGGTGGAGGCGGCATCGGCGTTGGAGATGAAGCCGGAGCATGCGGTGATGACGCCTTCGGGTAAGGTGCGGGTGGAGTGGAAACCGCTCTATTCGCATGCGCGGGTGAACGGGCAGCGGTTGCTGGCCACGGTGGTGCTGGCAGCGGCGGGGTCGGGGGGAGAGCGGGTGCTGGCGGAGAAGCATGTGTTGGGAGCGGGCGGCGGTTCGGTGGAGGTGACGGCGCCGGATGCGGCGGGTGAGTATTTTCTGGAGACGCGGCTGACGGGGCCGGAAGGGGAATGGGAGCCGAAGGCGCAGGTGTTCCGGAAGCGGATTCCGGTGCTGGTTGCCTCGCTTGATGGCGAGGTGGCGCGGTTGCGGGCGCGGTTGGGGAAGGTGCGCGATGCGCGGGCGCGGGGGCTGGCGACGGCGGAGTATGCGCTGGAGCTGCATGCGCTTTCGGACCGTGGGGAATCGAATCCGCACCGGCATGCGTTTGCGCGGCTGTTTGCGGGGGCGCACGAGATTCTGGATGCGCTGGAGGCGGGTGCTGATCCGTTTGCGGGCAAGCGCGGGGATTTGCAGAAGGCGTACCGTTCCGATGTCGATGGGACGTTGCAGCCGTACCGTGTGTTCGTGCCGGAAGAGTACGACGGGAAGAAGCCGCTGCCGGTGGTGGTGGCGCTGCATGGGATGGGTGGGAATGAAAGCTCGTTTTTCGCGGGCTACGATGGGGTGCTGTTGCGGGAAGCGGCGCGGAAGGGATTTTTTGTGGTGGGGCCGAAGGGGCGGGCTCCGACATCGATGTACCGGGGTGCGGCGGAGCAGGATGTGCTGGATGTGCTGGCGGAAGTGCGGAAGGATTACGCGATTGATGCGCGGCGGGTGTACTTGATGGGGCATTCGATGGGCGGGTTCGGGACGTGGAGTATCGCGATGAATCATCCGGATGTGTTCGCGGCGCTGGGGCCGATTGCCGGGGGCGGGAATCCGGGAGGGATGGAGAAGATCAAACATATTCCGCAATATGTGGTGCATGGCGACGATGACCGGACGGTGCTGGTGGCGCAATCGCGGCGGATGGTGGAGGCGGGGCGGAAGGTGGGAGCGCGGATGGAGTATGTGGAAGTGAAGGGCGGCGGGCATGGGAACGTGGTGGTTCCGCAGTTGGGGGCGATGCTCGATTTCTTTGGGAAACAATCAAAGCCATGAATGTTTTATTGATCTGGACGGCGCTGGCGGCGGCGCAGACGATTGACGTTGGATCGCGGAAGCAGCTTTTCATCGATCACAAATTCATTGAAGCGGCGGAAGGGATCCGGCTGACGGTGAACGCTCCGTATCAGACGCGGGAGAAGCTGGTGACGGCGGATGCGGAGTGGGAGAAGGATGCGCATCTGGGCGTGTATTCGACGGTGGCGCAGGAGAATGGGAAGATCCGGCTTTGGTACGATGTGCGGGCCGGGCAGCGGGAGCCGGGGAAGAATCCGCCTTTCATGGGGATTGCGTATGCGGAATCGAAGGACGGGCTGCGGTTTGAGAAGCCGGTGCTCAATTTGGTGGAGCGGAACGGATCGAAGCGGAATAATCTGCTGTTTCCGACGGATCCGACGCTGATTGCGGTGGGCGGGGGATCGGTGTGGCGGGACGAGAATCCGAAGGCGGCGGTGGAGGCGCGGTATAAATCGTGGACGAAGGTGTATCCGAAGCCGGGGTCGGGGTTGAAGGGGCCGCACCGGGTTTGGACATCGCCGGACGGGTTGCGGTGGAAGCTGGATGAGCGGCTGGTGACGGGATTGCGGGCGGCGGATACGCAGCCGTCGTGGTTTTGGGATCCGCGGGTGGGGCGTTATGTGGGGTATTCGCGGGAGTGGGTGCGGGACCGGTCGATTGGATTCGGGGCGCGGTTTGCGTCGTACAACGAGAGCGACGATTTGTTTCGGTGGGATTCGATGCAGTTTGTATTGGGGCCGGATGAGCGGGATGCGGCGGCGGGGGCTCCGATGTTGATTGACGAGACGGCGATTGTGGTGAAGGGGGAAGACGTGCTGCCGCCGGGGCGGGGGACGCGGGCGGGGGGACAGATCGGGACGGCGACGCAGGATGCGGTGCTGACTCCGGTTACGCCTTTGGATTTTTACGGGCCGGGTGTATTTCCGTATGAGGGGGTGTATTTAGCGTTAATTCCGGTATTTTATCACTGGGCCGGGGAGGGGGTGACGACGGTGCCTTCGACGTTCGATGTGCAGTTCGCGGTGAGCCGGGATGGGCGGCATTTCACGCGGCCGGGTCCGCGGCAGCCGTTTTTGCGGACGGGGCCGGCGGGGAGTTTCGATTCGAAGATGATTTATCCGGCGTTGCGGCCGGTGCGGATGGGGGATGAATTGTGGATTTATTATACGGGGACGAATCACGACCATGCGTCGCGGATTGACGCGGCGGCGGCGAAGGAGGAAGTGGCGATTTCGCGGGCGGTGATGCGCGTGGACGGGTTTGTGTCGGCGGACGCGGATTACGAGGGCGGGTCGTTTATGACGCCGCCGCTGCGGTTTGAGGGATCGCGGCTGGAGTTGAATTTGGATACGTCGGCTGGGGGCGTGGTGCGGGTGGAGATGGTTGAGGAATCGGGGAAACCGATTGCGGGGTTCCGGATGCACGAAGCGGTGGAGATTACGGCGAACGATGCGCGTGCGGTGGTGCGATGGAAGAACGGGGCGGATGTATCGAAGATGGCGGGGAAGGGGGTGCGGCTGCGGTTTCTGATGCGTTCGGCGAAGCTGTATGCGTTTCAGTTTGTGCGGTGATCACATGGGTGGGCGGATTTTTTTCTGTTTGTAAGCGATTGAAAACACGATAAAGGGGCGCGTGTTTTGCGCGGGTTTATAGGAATGTGGCGATTTTTGGGATTTATCCTGAAATCGCCATGAAAGCCATATTGTCCATTGACGGAGGCGGGATCCGCGGCGTAGTTCCGGCGCTGGTGCTGGCGCAGTTGGAGGAATACGTAGGGATGCCCGTGGCGCGGATGTTCGACTTGATTGCGGGGACATCGACGGGTGGGATCCTGGCGTTGGCGCTGGCGAAGCCGGCGTTTGACGGGCAGCCGGAGTACACGGCGGCGAACCTGGTGTCGTTGTATGAGAATTATGGGCGGCTGATTTTCCAGCGTCCTTTCTGGCGCCGGTTCCGGCCGTTGCGGCTGCTGTTTGAGGAGAAGTACGATGCGCGGGGCATAGAGATGGTGCTCGATTGCTACTTTGGCGGGTGCCGGCTGAAATCGGCGCTGACGAACGTGCTGGTGACGAGCTATGAGATTGAGCGGCGGTTCCCATTTTTTTTCCGGAGCAATGTGGCGGCGCAGACGGCGAGCTACGATTTTCCGATGAAGGTGGTGGCGCGGGCGACATCGGCGGCGCCGACATTTTTCGAGCCGGTGAAGATTGAGGCGGAGGGGCCGACGGGGTATTACGCGTTGGTGGATGGCGGGTTGTATGCGAACAATCCGGCGTTGTGCGCGGTGGTGGAAGCTCGGGCGCTGTTTGGGGATGAGCCGCTGCTGGTGGTATCGCTGGGGACTGGGGCGCTGACGCGGCCGATTTGTTACGAGGATGCGCGGCATTGGGGATTGGCGCGGTGGGCGAAGCCGGTGCTGGATATTGCGTTCGATGGGGTGAGCAGCACGGTGGATTACCAGTTGCAGCGGATGTTACGGCAGGAGGCGGGACAGCCGCCGATGTATTACCGGTTTCAGCCGGTATTGGATCCGGGGTTGACGGACATGGATGATACGTCGCCGCGGAATATGCGGCGGTTGAAGTTGTTGACGGAGGCGATGCTGCGGGACCGGCATGGGGAAATGATTTCGCTGGCGGCGGCGTTGTTGGGGGCGAAGGGAGGGCGTGTGTGACTCGGAGAGGCCAGCCGGGGGGCTGGCCGCGGGACAGGGGTCCCGCCCCACGTCTGTTAGCGTGTGGCGGATTGGTTGAGTTGGGCGAGGCCTTTTTCGAAGTCGGGGCCGATCATTTTGTCCATGCCTCCCATGACGAGGGAGAAAGCCTTGGAGATGAAGTTGTTTTCGCCGGTGATACGCCATTCGACGTCGACCTGGTTGTCGGCGGGGGTGAAACGGAAATCGGTCATGCTGGAGGATTCGAAGGGTTTCAGAAATTCGAGTTTGATGCGGATGTGCTCGTTGGGATGGCTTTCGGTGATGGTCATGCGGCCTTCGCCGACATCGCTGTTGCCGGCCCAGGAGTAGGACGCGCCGGCTCCGGAGGCGGGGGTGGAGTACGTTTTTTTCATGGCCGGATCGAGCTTTTCCCAAGGCGACCAGGATTGCCAGTTCTGGAAGTCGTTGACCATGGCGAAGACTTTGTCGGGCGGTGCGGCGATGCGGGCCTTACGCGTGACCTCGTATTGCGTGGGTTGCATGGCGACGGCGCCGACGAATACGGCCAGAATGACTGCCAATGCGATTGCGATTTTTTTGAACATTGCCCCTCCAGGGCAAAATGATACCGCAATGGAGGGGCGGGAGCATCCGGGTTGGCGTTTACACCGGCCGGCGTTTGGCGAGGATGGCGATGGTGCCCGCGGGGAGCAGGAGCCACGTGGATGGCTCCGGGACGGCGTTGTCGGCGACGGTGACGGAGAAGGCGGCATCGAGTTCGCCGCTGCCGAGGTAGCAATCGCCGCAGGTGGTGGGGTCATCGGAGAAGCGCTCATAGAGGATGCGGATGGTGCCGCTGTTGATGGCGCCTGGGGCGGCGAAGGGATCGATGGAATAGAAGCCGAGGCCGGTGAATAGGCCGAGGTCGAAGGACTGGACCCAATCGGGCTGGGGGGCGGGAGGCAGCAGGCCTCCGGATGGGCCGCCTTGCGAGCCGATGAGATCGCCGTAGAAGCCGAGCGAGGGGTTGGACTCGGTGAGCAGGAAGGATCCGGTGACGGTGATCCATTCGGTTGCGTCGGGGGTAAGGGTGAAGCCCCAGCCGACGGTGCCGGCGGGGGCTCCGGTGAGCGCGCCGTCAGCGGGGTCGAGGGTGATTACGGGGGCCGCCATCAGCGCGGCGGCCCAAAGCATTCCTATTGCCAGTAGTTTCATAATTAATCCTCCTATTTACCGGAAAAGTGTCAGTGTCGTTGCGCCATTGTATGCGCCGCCGTTGGCCGTGAAGCGGACAGTGAACTGGACGCGGGTGGCGGTGGCGGGCCAGGAGAAGACGAGCGCGGTGGTGGCTTGTCCTCCGTTGGCGATACTGCCGAGTGCGATGGGGGGCACGGTGACAGCGCTGACGGCTCCGCTGCCGGACATCACGGTAACGTTGGTGATGGCGGTGATGGAGGCGTCGGCGGCGGGTCCGGAGCCCATGTTGCGAATCGCGATGGGGACGGTGCGCTGGCCGGGGAGCGGGCCATCGGTGCGCGCGCCGGAAGTGGTGGCGTAGAGATTGGGTGTGCCGGTGGCGGTGAAGTTGGCGACGACGGAGAGCGGCGCGGTGACAGCGGCGATGGTGGCGGGATTGCCGGAGGCGCTGGTGAGGCCTCCACCGGAGAAGCCGGCGAATTGGAAGCCGGAAGCGGCGGTGGCCTGCAGTGTGACGCCGGCGCCTGCGTTGATCCAACCGCCGCCGGTGATGGCGCCTCCGGTGGCGGGGCTGGGGGTTGCCGTGACGAGGAATTGCTGCTGGTAGACCAGATTCAGCGTGGTGGGCGAGGCTGGGGCGACGAAGTTAAAGGTCGGGTTCGCGGACAGGTTCTGCCAGGATTGGAAGGCCCAGCGGATGCCCGCGCCGGCGGCGATTTCCACGGGTGCGGCGATTGTGTAGGAGATGCCGGGAACCATGGGCACCGTGCCGGGTACGGGGTAGGCGGTTCCGTTGACGGTGATGGCCGTGGGTACCGGGCTTTGCACGGTGAAGTTAATGGCCGCGGCGTCGGCGAAATTGGCGATGGCCGACTTCGGGGCGTTCATGGTCACGCTGGTGACGGGATTTGTGCCGGAGGCGGCTCCGCTCCAACCGGTGAACACTTTGCCGGGATTGTTGGCGGCGGTGAGCTGGACGATGGTGTTGGGGGAGTAGAAATCGCCGGCGGGGTTGCGCTGGATGAGGCCCGCGCCGGCGGGGGCGACGTCGGTGGAGAGGCGGTATTCGGGGGTGAAGCTGGCGAAGTAGGTGACGCCTCCGGTGGCGGATGCGGCGACCATCTGCGTTTGTGCGCCACCGTGCTGCCATGCGGTGAAGCGATAGCGGATGCCGTTGGGCTGTTCCTGGAAGGTATCGGTGGTGATTTGATGCTGCGAGCCGGGCATCCAAACGAAGGAGGCGGGCGCGGTGAGCGGGGCTCCATCGACGATGACGCGGAGGCCGGAGGGCACGGTGTCGACGATGGTTTCGCTTACCACGCGCAGGGTGATGTCGAAGAAGGCGGTGTTGGTGGCGAGCGGTGAGGTGAGAGTGACGCGGCCGGTGTAGGCGCCGGGGGCGAGTCCCAGGGGGTTGGCGCTGACGATCATGTTGGTGGGCGTGGCGGCGTTGGGAACCACGGCGGTGAGCCAGGGCTGGTTGGTGGTGGCGGTGAGGGGCGCGGTGCGGTTGCCGGGAGTGGTGACGAAGACTTCGCGGGCCACGGTGTCACTGGCGGTGACGATGTCCCAGGACGCGGGCGTTGCCGAGAGCGTGGTACGGACGTTGAGGACAACGGGCACCAGCGTGGAGCCTTGCGTTGCGGAGAGGCTGTCGCTGATGGTCA
>CALFYN010000185.1 GCA_937952345.1 uncultured Acidobacteriota bacterium | reverse complement strand
GGCATCGCCGCCAAAGCCCTCGAACGCACCCAACTGGCCCTCGCCGGCGGCCGCGCCGATCAGGTCGAAGTTCTCCTCGCCGAAGCCCGCACCGTTGCCTTGCGCGAACGCTGGATCGAGCGCCGCATCGAATACGCGCGCCTCGAAGCCCAGTTCGAACACGCCTCCGGAGGCGTTTCCCAATGAACCATAATTGGAGTTTTATGAAACCACTCGCTTTTCTCATCGCCGTAAGCGGTCTTGCCCTCGCGCAGGACCAGGCCAAGGAGCACGTACTCTTTGCCCACGACGAAGTCCACGAATTCCACCTCCGCTTCGAACAGCCCGACTGGTATCAGCAAATGTGGACCAACTTCACCGCCAACGGCGAAGACGTCCCCTACATCGAAGCCTCCTTCGAGTGGCGCGATGTCAAATTCGCAAAAGTCGGCGTCCGCATCAAGGGCAATTCCACCGCCCGCGTCAACAGCATCAAAAAACCATTCCGCATCAAATTCAACGAGTTCACAAAAGGCCAGAAAATCGACGGCATCGGCTCCGTCAATCTCAACAATTGCAATTTGGACCCCAGCATGGCCCGCGAACTCCCCTACTTCGAACTCGCCAAGGCCGCCGGCCTCAAAGCCCCCCGCATGAACTACGCCGCCCTCTACATCAACAGCGAATTCTACGGCCTCTACTTCCTCGGCGAAGTCATCAACGACGACTACATCAAGGATCACTTCGTCAAAGACGAGGAAGAAGGCTGGCTCTACAAAGGCGACATCGGCAGTACCTTCGAAGACAAAGGCGACGACAAGGCCCCCTACAAAGCCACCTACGAAAAGAAAACCTATGAGGACGAGGATGACTGGTCCGATCTCATCAACCTCATCGCCGTCCTCAACCGCACCCCCGAATCCGAGCTCGCCGCCGAGATCGAAAAGGTTCTCGACATCGACAGCTTCCTCACCGCCATGGTCCTCGATAACCTCACCGTCAACCTCGACAATTATCTCGGAATGTCACAGAACTACTACGTCTACCGCCGCCCCACCGACAATAAATTCGAATGGCTTGTCTGGGATCCCAGCCTCGCTTTCGGCGCATTCTCCGGAGGCATGAACACCGCCCAACTGAAGACCCTCGTCCTCGATTGGCCCGGAGGCACCGGTGTCGGCGGAGCACTTCCTCCCGGCGGACCCGGAGGCCCCGGCGGAGCCCGCTCAGCGGCTCGCCCCCTTGCCACCAAACTCTGGGCAATCCCCGCAATCAAAGCCCGCTACATCGAAATCTATCGCCGCCTCGCCAGCGAGGTCTACGACGCCGACGCCATCATCACCCGCATGAACACCCTCCGCGACCTCATCCGCCCCTACGTCGAACGCGACCCCAACAAGCTCCACACCATCGAGCAATTCGAAAACGCCATGACCGTCGAAGCCGCCGCACCCGTTCCCGGAATACCCGGCCCAGGCTTCCCCGGCGCAGCAGCGCCCCGAGGTGGCAGCGCCCCCGCCCTCGAGCCTTTCCTCAAGGAGCGCATCGCCTCCGTCAAAGCGCAACTCGCCGAACTGCCGTAACCCTACGCCTCCTGCGGAGCCTTCGATACCGAAATCGCAAACAGCAGATTCCGGATATCCTCCACATTCACTGGCTTCGGGATGTAATCATCCATTCCCGAAGCCAGGCATTTCTCCCTGTCTCCGCGGAACGCATGTGCCGTCATCGCAAATATCGGAGTCCGTCTCCGCCCCACTTCCCGCCTCCGGATCTCCGATGTCGCCTCATACCCATCCATCTCCGGCATCTGGCAATCCATGAAGATCACATCGTAGGGCAGTTTCTCCGCCATCTGCACCGCTTCTTTCCCGTTCGCCGCCAGGTCCACCCGCGCCCCGAATTTCTCCAGCATCGCCGCCCCCAGCTTCTGATTCACCGCGTTATCTTCCACCAGCAGAATCCGCCGCCCCTTGAAAATCTCCCCATCCGCCACCGCCGGCGCCGCATGCCGGGGCGGAGCCAACGTTTCCTCCGATCCACTATCAATCGCCAGTGGCAGATTGAAGTGGAACGTTGACCCTAACCCCGACTTGCTCACCACCCCCATGGACCCGTTCATGCACTCCACCAGCCGCTTGGCCAGTGTCAGCCCAATCCCCAATCCGCTATGTTTCCGCGTCGCCGATCCGTCTCCCTGCCGGAACGGCTCAAACAGCCGCTTCAATTGTTCATCCGCGATCCCCACCCCCGTATCGCTCACCGAAATCCGCAGCAGCACAGCGTCGTTGTTCTTGCTCTCCTGTTCCACCGCAATCAACACCCGCCCGCGCTCGGTGAACTTCACCGCGTTCTCCGTCAGCAGCATCGCCACCTGCCGGATTCGCCCCGAATCCCCCACCACCCGCCGTGTCACATTCGGCCCGTAGATCAGCGAGATCTCCAGCCCCTTCCGCCGCGCCACCGGTTGCAGCCAGTCGATCATCCCACTTAACGCCTGCTCCAGATCGAACGGCCCCGACTCAAACTCCAGTTGCCCCGCCTCCATCTTCGCCAGGTCCAGCACGTCGTTGAACATCGACAGCAGATGATCCGCCGACGCCCGGATGCTCTCCATGTACTGCCGCTGCTCCACCTCCATCCGCGTATCCAGCAACAGTCCGCTCATCCCGATGATGGCGTTCATCGGCGTCCGAATCTCATGGCTCACGTTCGCCAGAAACTGCGTTTTTGCCGCCTCCGACGCCTGCATCTGTTCCTTGGCCTGCCGCAGCGTCTCCTCGGCCTTCCACCGTCCGCTTACGTCATGCACCAGCACCTGCACCGCCGGCTGATTCCCTTCCACCACCGGAATCACCGTCATCTCCACATGCACCCGCGATCCGTCCGTCCGCAACAGCATCTGTTCCCCGATCAGCGTCTGCCGCTGCAACCGCTCGGCATCCTGTAAATGCTGATCCACAACACCCCGCGAAGCCAGATCCAGAAATTCATCCAGTTTCCGCCCCCGCGTCGCTCGCTCGGCGCCCCCCAGCATCTGATCCCACGCCCGGTTCGCCTCCAGAATCCGCCCCTTGCGGCACAGCACAATCGGCGTCGGCGTCAACTCCAGAAACCTCCGGTGCCGCTCCTCGCTCTCCCGCAGCGCCGCCTCGCTCTGATCCCGCTGCTGCAAATCCTTCCGGTACGAGTGAAACAACACCACCGGCACCACGCCCAACATGCAGCACGTCACCACCAGCAGCGTCATCCGCTGGTTCGAATCGAGCAGCGACAACGTGACCAGAACCGTCAGCAACCCTAGCGGCAGCGTCAGCCAAGGCCACATCCGCGAATGCATGTCCCACTTCATCGCCACCCCTTAGATCGGCGGAGGGGTACGGAAAGTTTACGAGAAGTGATAGAGTGGCCCCCATGGGACGCTTACTTTTCTTCCTCATCCCCGCCCTACTCATCGCCCAGGGCCCCACCCGCGAAGAAACCCTCGCCGCCATGAAAAAGGCCGCCGCCTTCTACAAAGACAAAGTCTCCACCCACGGCGGCTATCACTTCACCTACACCGACGATCTCTCCTACGGCCGCAGCGAAAGCTCGGAAACCCCGCATCATGTCGAAGTGCAACGGGAAGGCACGCCCCGTGTTGGCATGGCCTACCTCGAAGCCTACGCCGCCACCGGAGACCGCTTCTTCCTCGAAGCCGCCCGCTCCGTCGGCCACATGCTCGTCAAAGGCCAGCTCTGCTCCGGCGGCTGGGACTACTACACCGAATTCGAACCCACCGAGCGCAAGCGTTTCCCCTACCGCGCCGATAACAACTGCTCCCCGGCCAACCCCAAAGGCCGCCCCGTCACCAACCTCGATGACAACGTCACCCAAGCCTGCACGCGCCTCATGATGCGCATCGACAAGGCCCTCAACTTCTCCGACAAAGCCATCCACGACGCCGCCCGCTTCGCCCTCGACTCCCTCGTCAAAGCCCAATACCCCATCGGAGCATGGCCCCAACGCTTCAGCCAATTCCCCGATCCATCCAAGTTCCCCGTCAAGAAAGCCAGCTACCCCGCCTCCTGGTCCAAAGAATGGCCCGGCGACGGCTACCAGACGCACTACACCTTCAACGACAACTCCATCGCCGACGCCATCGACACCATGCTCGAAGCCGCCCGCATCTATGAGGAGCCTCGCTACAAAGCATCGGCGGCAAAGGGAGGCCAGTTTATCCTCCTCGCCCAAATGCCCGATCCCCAGCCCGCCTGGGCCCAGCAATACGACCTCGACATGCACCCCGCCTGGGCCCGCGTCTTCGAACCCCCATCCGTCACCGGAGGCGAATCCCAGGGAATTATGCGCATGTTAATGGTGCTTTACCGCGAAACCGGCGATAAGAAATACCTCGAACCCATCCCCCGCGCCCTCGCCTATCTCAAGAAATCCATCCTCCCTCCGCCCGCCAAACCGTCCGAAATCCGCCGCCGTGTCGGCATCAACACCCCCACCCTCGCCCGCTTCTATGAACTCAAAACCAACCGCCCCCTCTACATCACCAAAGGCATGATGCTCCGCGTCCGCGGCGTCGGCAACGTCGGCCGCCCTGACGGCTACCAGATCAGCTACGACGATTCCTCCGTCATCAACCACTACGGAGTCCTCGTCAGCGGCGCCGATCTCCCCAACATCGAAGCCGAATACCAGAAGGTGGCCGCCGCCAGTCCCGCTTCCCTCCGCCGCCCTGACACCCTCCACGGACTCTCCCCCTGGAGCGACCGCCAGCGCCGCCCCGCCGTCACCGGCGAATCCGCCGCCAGCCTCATCCAATCCATGGACGCCCGCGGAGCCTGGACCCAGGAAGGCATCATCGGCAAATCCGACCGCGTCGTCTCCGTCTTCGCCGCCCGCCCCATGGTGCTCGTCATCAACGGCAAACCCACGCCCATCAAGGAAAACGACAACATCGAGTTATTCGAAGGTCAGCAACCCCCGCGCACGCGCATCATCCGCTCCACCACCTTCGCCCAAAACCTCGAATCCCT
>CALFYN010000184.1 GCA_937952345.1 uncultured Acidobacteriota bacterium | reverse complement strand
AGTTGGGACGGCAGTGGAGGTTTCGCGAACACCTTCTGAAATCCTGGTTGGCGCGAAAGGACGCCAACGGGCCGTGCGGGCGTGCGAGGTGATGTAGCCGGAGAAGCCGGACAGAAAGGACGGCAAGACGATGACCGTCAAGTTTAATCTGAAGAGCCAGAATTAGCTCATTCCGGCTGCGGGCCGATGCGGCTGAGATCGATGGGTTTGAAGCCGAGCGCGAGGGCGGGTGAACCTTCGCGGAGGCGGAAATCGCCGCTTGCGGCGTTGACGAAGAGCGGATCGGCGTTGCGGGAGTGGACGTCCTGCCCGCTGGCCTGCCATTCCTGCCAGGATTTGCCGGCGAGGCGGAGTTCGCCTCCGCGCACGTCGTAGTAAAGGTTGTAGTCCATGCGGAACTGATCGCCGGTCCAATTGCTGCCGAGCAGGCGGCCGCGATCGAAGAGGATGATGTTGCGCTCCATGGTGAAGGAGAGGTGTGGCTCGACGCGGGTGCGCATCAACTGGTAATCGCGGTTGAAGGCGAAGATGTTGTTGCGGACGGTGTTCTGCATGCCGTAGTGCTGGTGGAATCCGGAACTGGCGCAGCGGTAGACGACGTTGTTTTCGATCAACATGTGGCTGGAGCCTTCGTCGGGATAGATGCCCCAACCGCCGTAGGTGAACGAGGCGATGTCGTGGATGAGATTGTTGCGGATGATGGTGCCGGGTTGCATGCCGAGGGTGTAGATGCCTCCCATGTCGCTGAGCATTTCCATGCCGATGTGGTGGAGGTGGTTGAACTCGATGATATTTCCCTTGGATTGATTGGCGCCATAGCCCCAGGTCCAGCCGACGGAGATGGCGGTGTAGTAGAGATCGTGAATATCGTTGTGGGCGATGCGATTGCGGGAGGATTGGGCGACGAAGATGCCGACGGCGGGCGGGAAGACGAGGCCGAGGTGGTGGATGTGGTTGTGGGCGATTTCGTTGTTGAAGTTCTGATCGGCTTCGGCGGGCCGCTGGGTGGTTTCGCCGATGCGGATGCCGCCGGCGCCGATGTCGTAGATCTGGTTGCGGACGATGCGGTTATTTTTTGACCCACGGCCGAACCAGATGGCGTAATTGCCGAGGTGGCGGAACTGACATTTCTCGATGGAAATGTTTTCGGAGTTTATGGCTTCGAAGGCGGCTCCGACGGCGGAGGCGGCTTGGGTGTCGGCGTAGCCTTGGGGGCCCATGGTCCATTCGGTGTGGGCGAAATCGAGGCCTTTGAAAGTGACGCTGCGCGCGCCTTCGAGGAGGACGAGTTGGGTGAGGCGAGGGGCGAGGAATTCTTCGTTGGGGACGTTTTCGCCGGCGAGAGGCCAGTAAGAGATTGTGCCGGTGGCGCGGTCGATTTGCCATTCTCCGGCGGCGTCGAGCGAGCCGGGGGCGTTTTCGAGGAAGTAGCGGGCATCGCGTTCTTTGTTGGAAGGGCGGGGATCGCCGGTGAGGGTGGCGATGTGGGCGGCTTCGTCGACGGTGACGATGGGCATGCGGATATCGGCCCAGGCGAGCAGGACAATGGCTTCGGTATCGGTGCCGGCCCATTCCTTGCGGATGTCGTTACCGCGGAATTTGAGTTGGAAGGGCTTGTCCTGGGAGGAAGGGCCGTCGATGCGGTAGAAGCCGAAGTTGGGGGTGCGGGCGCGCTGGGCGCGGCGGCCGGAAACAAAAAGCTGGCGGAATGATTTATCGCCGATGGAGGCGGTCCAGAGGTTGCCGGAGGCTTTTTTCCAGCCGGTGATGGGCTGTGCGCCGCTGATGAGGGCTCGTTCGCCGGGTGCCGCTTCCCAAGTGACGTTGCTGTCTTCGGCGGTGAGGTGCAGTGGTTCGGTGAGGAAGTAGCGTCCGGCGCGGATGCGGATGGTGTAGGGCGCGGGCACGTTTTGGCGCTTGAGTGCGCGGACTTTGTCACGGGCTGCTTGCAGGGTTTGGGTTTCGCCGTCCTGGGAAATGATGACGGGATCGGCGGACCAGAGGATGGAGGCGAGTAAGAAGAGGAGCAGGATCACGGCTCCATTATTAGCGCCGTTTGGATTTGGATTCCAGATGGGTGCGGGCGACCTCCCACATGTAGCCGCCGACGTTTTGCTGAACGGCCTTGAGAATTTGGGCACGTGCTTTCGTGGCGTTGCCGTTGGCTTCGGCGTAGAGGCCGAGGTAGAGATAGCCGTAGAAGCGGCGCATGCGGCGTTCGCGTTCTTCCGGCCTGCCATTTTCCATGGCGGCGATGACTTCCTTTTCGGAGCCTTTGCCGGAGTAGAGCGAGTAGACCTCGGTCATGGGGACGCGTTCATCGGGGCCGACGGGGAGTAGCTTTTCCTGAGCTTCGGCGCGGCGGCCGAGACGGGCCATGCAGAGATACCACCAGACGGCGTTTTCGACATCGTTGGGATTTACTTTGCGGTGGATTTCAAACTGCTTGCGGCCTTCTTCGAATTTTCCGAGGTAGTAATAAGAGATGCCGCGCTGCCAGAGATGGGGCTCGGCTTCGGGCTGGAGGGCGACGGCTTTGTCGAAGGCTTCGACGGACTTGGCGATCTCGCCGGCGACGAAGTGATCCATGCCGCGCTCCACCCACTCCTTGGCGGTTTCCTGCGCATGCAGCGTGGTGAGCGTCAACAGGCAGAGGGAGAGCAGCGACATCCTTCTACTGAAACACATTGCGGGATGTAGAACAATGTAGGGATGAGCATCTACGATCGGTTCGGTGTGCGCACGATCATCAACGCCAAGGGGCCTTCGACGCGGCTATCGGGAGGATTTCTGGATCCGGAGGTGGCGGCGGCGATGACCGAGGCCGCCACGTATTGTGTGGAGATGGCGGAGTTGCAGGCCGGGGCGAGCAAGGTGCTGGCCGAGGTGACGGGCGCCGAGGCGGGGATTGTGACATCGGGCGCGGCGGCGGGGTTGTTGATGGGGACGGCAGCTTGTATGACTGGGCTCGATCCGGGGAAGATGAGCCGGTTGCCGGATACGCACGGGATGAAGAACGAAGTGATCATGGTGCGCAGCCAGCGGAATTTCTATGATCATGCCGTGCGTACGGCGGGGGCGAAGATTGTCGAGGTGGGGTTGCCGGATCGCTATGCGGGCGCGGGCGTGCGCGATGCCGAGGGGTGGGAGATACAGGAAGCGATTACACCGCAGACGGCGGCGGTGATGTATGTGGCGAGTGGCGGGTCGCAGCCGTCGTTGACGGAGGTGGCTCGGGTGGCGCATTCCGCTGGGGTGCCGGTGATTGTGGATGCGGCGGGTCAACTGCCTCCGGTGAGCAATCTGAAGCGGTTCATTGCGGAGGGTGCGGACCTGGTGGCGTTCAGTGGCGGGAAGGCAATCGGCGGACCGCAGGGGTCGGGGATACTGGCCGGGAAGCGCGATTTGATCATGGCCGCAATTTTGCAGAATCTGGATTTGGATATTTATTGGGAGCAGTGGGCTCCGCCGGAGACATTGATTGATAAGACGCGGCTGTGCGGTGCGCCGCCGCATGGGATTGGACGTCCTTGCAAGGTGGGGAAAGAGACGGTTGTCGGATTGCTGGTGGCGCTGCGGAAGTTTGTGGCGGAAAGCGATGAAGCGCGCGGGCGGCGGCTGCGCGGACATATCGACAAGCTGTACGGACTGCTGACGGATGCGGATCATGCTCGGGTGCAGGTGACGGGAGGTACGGTTCCGAAGCTGGAGTTAACGGTGCTCAAGGATGCTCCGCGCACGGCGATGGAGATGTGCATCGAGTTGGAGAAGGGGAATCCGAGCGTGCACGCCGATCCTTCGCGGGTGAAGTCGGGGATGATTGTGTTCAGCCCGTGGTGCATGAAGGATGGGGATGCGGAGAAGATTGCGGCGCGGGTGAAACCGCTGCTGCGGTATTAGGATTCGGGGTTACTGGTTGCGCAGGGCTTGCGACGGATCGATGTGGAGGGAGCGGCGCGCGGGTCCGAGGACGGCAAGGAATCCGACCGAAGCAATGGCGAGAGCGACGCCGAACACGGTAGAGGCGCTGACGAGATTGCCGCCCAGGGATTTTTCCAGAGCGGAGCCAAGGAGTGCGCCGAGGGTGACTCCGACGGCGAGTTGTGCGAAGGCGCGGGAGAAGATGTTGGCGAGGATGCGCTCGCGGCCGGCTCCGAGAGCCATGCGAATGCCGATTTCCTTGCTGCGTTGGGAGACGGTGAATGACATCAGTGCGTAGACCCCCATGGAGGAAAGCAGCAGCACGGCGATGGTGACGCCGAGGAATACGGCGGCCTGGAGGCGGCTGATCCATTGCTCGCCACGGAGGGCTTCATCGAGGCGGCGGATGTCGCGCAAGTGCAGGTTGGGATCGACGGAAGCGGCGATTTCGCGTAGTTGGGGAATGAAGGCGGAGGGATCGCCAGTGCGGAGATGGATGGCCAGGGTTGCGGGCTGCATTTGTCCTGGCGTGGCGGCGTGATAGATACGGCGCGGGGAGTCGCGCATGCCGGCGCTGACGCCGGTGGGGAAATCGGCGACGATGCCGGTTATTTCGTACCAACGGTTTGGCTGGTTGGTGTATCGGAAACGGCGGCCGAGGGCGTCGCCCGCGAAGATCTGTTGAGCGAAGGACTGGTTGACGAAGACCGCTCCTTCTTCGAACTTGCGGCCGGCGAGGATGGGCACCTGGAAGTGCTGGAAGTAGTGCGGATCGGCTTGTGTGGTGCGGGCCTCGATGGGATCGGCCTGTTGGCGGCCTTCGACTTCGATGCGTGCGCCGGGCTCATTGCCGGGATCGGAGGTGGCGAAGGTGACGCCGGCGATGCGAGGATCGGCTTCGAGGCGGCGGATGAGTTCGGTTTGGCGGGAGGCGAAGTGGTCTGTGGTTGCAGCGTCCATGCCGAGTTGGGCGGTGAGGAACTCTTCGGCGGGGAAGCCGAGGCCGGCCAGACTGTCGCGCGATTCCTTCCAGGAACTGGCGACGGCAGGGGGGAGAAGGGCGACGGCGAATCCGACCTGGGCGACGATGAGGACGGTCCAGGTTTTGCCGAGGCGCATGCCGGAACCGCCGGCGCCGATGATGCGGAGGTTGTTGAGCACTTCGCGGCGCGTCGCTTGGAGGGCGGGGATGAGTCCGACGATTGCGGCGGCGACTACGCTGAGCACGAGCGCGTAGAGAACGGACTGCGGCGAGAGGTGGAAGGAGAGCCAGAACGGGAGATCGGCCTGGATGTGGACGGTGGCGGCGGCGATTTGTCGGAAGGCGAATTCGGCGAGGGCTACTCCGGCGAAGGCGGCGGCGAGCGACAGGACGAGCGATTCGATGAAGAGTTGGGAGACGATGCGGGTGCGGCTGGCTCCGAGTGCGGTACGCAGCGAGATTTCGGCGTGGCGCATGGCGGTGCGGGTGTAGACGAGGATAGCGATGTTGAGACAGACGAGCACGAGCAGAGTGCCGAGGATACCTTGCATTGCGACAAGGCCGGTGAGATCGCTGTTTTCGTGCATGCCGGTGAAGGGGTAAGTGTAGGGCAGAACCTTGGGCTGCAGGTGGGTGTAGAGGTTGGGGAAGGCTTGCGCGGTGCGGCGGCCGATGGTGGCGAGTTCGGCTTGGGCCGTGGCGAGTGAGACGCCCGGGGCGAGGCGTCCGAAGACGTGGAGTGCGGGGCCTGTCATCGGTTGGGGTGGTGTGGGGCTGAGGCGCAGCGGGATCCAATACTGGTGATTGACTGGGAAGGCGAACCCTTGCGGCATGACTCCGACGATGGAATGCGGCGTGTCGCCGAACTGGATGGTGCGTCCGAGAATGGCGGGGTCGGCAGCGAAGCGATTGCGCCAGACAGTTTCGCTGATGAGTACGACGGCGGGTGCACCTTCGTGCTCGTCGTTGGCTTCGAGGTGGCGGCCGATGAGCGGGCGGACGCGGGCGAGGCTGAATGCGGAGGCGTTGATGGCCGCGACACGTACGCTTTCCGGCTGTGTGCCAGGGAGGATGAGGTTCGGGGTGATGTTGCGGAAGGCGCTGAGTTCGTGGATGGATTTCAGTTGGTCTCGCCAGATTTGGTAATCGTGCTGGATGCGGGGCTGGGGGGCGGATTCGGCTCTATTCCAGATTTCGAGGGCGACGATACGGTGGCCTTCCTCGAGGGGAAGATCCCTGAGAAAGCTGCCGTAGATACAGCTATAGGCGCCTACGGCTATGGCGACGGCCACCGCAATGCCTGTGCCCCCGGCGAGCGTGAGGCCGGGGTGTTTGAGGAGCATGCGGATGCCGAGTTTGATGTCGAGCCAGGAGGCCATGTCCTGAAGACGCGCGCGGAGGGGGGATTCTTACAGGGGCTTGTTGATTTCGCGGACGATGGCGTCGAGGTGGACCTGGGTGGCGTCGATGTGGGGGAAGGGGGTGTTGTCCTCGTGGAAAACGAGGGAGAGATCGGTGCCTGCGAGGATGACGGCATCGACAGGGAGTTCGTGCGCAATGCTGATAAGGGTTTCGGCTGTGCCTTCGGGTTGTTCGTTGACGATTTGCATGTAGGCGTTGTGGATGGCATCGAGT
>CALFYN010000183.1 GCA_937952345.1 uncultured Acidobacteriota bacterium | reverse complement strand
ATGAGAACCTGGAAATTCTGAACGAGGCCCGGTCGATTGGGTTGCGGATAGAAGGCCATGATCTTCGGGGCCGGGGCATCGAAGCGGCTGGAGGGGATGACGTTGCCCGGGAAGGGATCGCGGATACGCTGCGTGCCCGTGCCCGCCCGCGTTGTGCCCGGATCGAATATCTGCCGCTGTCCGGTGAAGTCGCCGCGGCGCATCTCAGGGGTGGGGATGGTGAGATTGAACAAGCTTTCTTCCGCCTGGCGGAAGATTTCGAAATCGCCGAAGAAGAACAGTTTGTCCTTCTTGATGGGACCACCCACCATTCCACCCAGTTGGTTCTGGATCAGCTTGGGCATGCTGGAGGCAAAGAAGTTCCGTGCGTTGATGCTGTTGTTGCGGTGAAACTCGAACAGGTTGCCGTTGATGCGATTCGATCCACTCTTCAGCGTCGCGTTCACCACGCCGCCGACAGTGCGTCCGAATTCGGCGGAGAGCCCGTTGGTTTGTACCTTGAATTCCTGAATCGCATCGAGGTTGGGTTGCGTGAAGAGCTGCCCGCGGCGCGGCGTGGTGATGGAGCCACCGTCGAGCACATACTCGCCGGAGCGAGCGCGCCCGCCACTGAGACGCGGGAGTTCGTCGCTGCCGCTCTGCTGTGCGCCGGGCGTCAGCAGCACCAGTTCGAATGCATTGCGTCCGCGAAGAGGAAGTTGCTTGATGGTGTTCTCTTCCACCACGCGGCCGAGCGTGTTGCTTTCGGTTTGGATCAACTGCGCTTCGCTGGTGACCTCGACGCTTTCGGTGACTTGGCCGACCTTCATCACCATATCCACGCGCAGATGGTCTTCGATGCGCAAGGAAATGCCGCGTTGCAACATTTTCTGAAAGCCGGCGGATTCGGCTTCCACGTCGTATTGGCCGGGTCGCAATTCGCCGAGGAAGTACAGGCCTCGATCATTGGTTTGCACCGTGACCGCGACGCCCGTGTTCACATTGCGCGCGGTGATCCGTACGTTGGGAACAACGGCTCCGGTTTCGTCGGAAACGGTTCCTTGGATGGAACCGAAAATCGCCTGGGCGCACACTTGCCCGGCGATGAGAAGAGATGTGAGAAGAAGACGATTCAACATGGACAGACCCCCTGTTATTCTTATCACAGACATGATCGTATTATTCGCTCTTCTGACCGCTCTGCTTCCCGCCGCTACCGTGACGGTGCAAGGCACCTTTCCGAAAGGCCATCCGGCATGGCACGACATGCAACTCGATGCGCAGTTCCGGCCCGATTCCGTGCGCGTACGCGCGGCGGGTGCGTTGATTCCTTCGAAGGTGGAATGGCGCGTTCCGCATGCGCGCGTGAGTTGGCGTTCCACGGGTGCGGCTAGCTATACGATTACCTATAACGAAGAAACCGGGCGGATGGTGGAGCCCGCGATGATCGGCACCGGCGACCGCATGACCTTCGGAAGGCTCGGCGTGCGCGGAAAGCTCTCTGTTGGGCTGTGGGCGCATCCCGTCGCAGTGGATCTCGATCGCGATGGCGCGCTGGACCTGATCGTCAGTTGCGCCGACCGCCCCTACAATGGCATCTACTATTTCCGCAATATCGGCTCCAATGAGAAGCCGATGTTTGATCGCGCGGAATGGATGGGGCCAGGCAAGCCGGACCTTGTTGCCGCGGATTTCAATGGCGATGGTGCCGTGGACCTTGTCTATCGTGGCGGCTTTTTCAGCGACGTCGTGCGCAACCGTCTGTCGAAGCCCGTGGCGTTTCCTTTCGAGCGGGATTACCATGTCGGGCGCGACGATCTCTGGTATCCGGTGGATTGGGATGGCGATGGGAAGATCGATGCATTGAACGGCACCAGCGATTGGCGGGAATACGGATGGGACGATGCCTACGACAGCACCGGCAAGTGGCTGCGCGGGCCGCTTCACGGATTTGTCTACTTCTACAAGAACACCGGCGCCGGCTTCGCCAAGCCGGTGAAACTGCCCGTGGATCAATATGGGGCTCCCGTGCCGAACCCGGTGGATTGGGATAACGACGGCAAGCTGGATCTGATTGCCGCGAACTTCATCGACACCGTATTCTTCCTGCGCAACAACGGTAACGGGTTCGATAAGCCTGCGCCGCTATTCAAACTGGATCTGTGCATGATTCAACCGCGTGTGGTGCGCTGGCACAAGGACGGGCGTCCGTCGATCATCGTTGGGGAAGAGGACGGCCGCGTAGCGTTCGCGGAGAACCTGTCACCGAAGGGGCAACAGCCGCGGCTCGCGCCGTTGCGCTACTTCGAGCAGATCGATCCTTATATTAAGAGCGGCGCCCTGAGCCGTCCGGTGGCTGTCGACTGGAACGGCGACGGCAAGCTCGACCTGATCGCGGGCAACTCCGCCGGCTACGTGCAGTACTTCGAGAACACCGGCACAAAGCAGGATGCGCAATTCGCGGATCGCGGCTATTTCCATGCCGCGGGCAAGCCCATTCGCCGCATCGCCGGGCCTAATGGATCCGTGCAGGGACCGGCGGAAGAGAAGTGGGGCTACTCGAATCCTTCCGTGGCCGATTGGGACATGGATGGCAAGCTCGATATCATCGTCAACGACATCTGGGGCGATGTGCTTTGGTACCGCGGTACGGGGAATCCGATCAACCTCGCTGCTGCGCAGTCCGTGGAAGTGGAATGGCAGGGCAAGCCCCCCAAGCCCGATTGGGTATGGTGGGAGCCGAAGCCAAAGCAATTGCTGACGCAGTGGCGTACCACGCCGAAAGTTGTCGATTGGGATCGCGACGGATTGCCGGATCTGGTGATGCTGAATCATCAGGGGTACCTGTCGCTGTTCCGTCGCTCGCGGTGTGGTGCGAAGCTGTGTTTGAATCCTCCGGAGCGGATCTTTGTACAGGCCAGTGGGCGCTTCTTGAATCTGGCAAACGGCCGCGCGGGTGGTAGCGGACGCCGCAAGATCGATGTCGCCGATTGGGATGGAGACGGCGATATGGACCTGATCTGCGATTCCGATGAAGGGCCGGCGTTGTACGAGAACATCGGAACGCAGGTGAAGCCCGTCATGCAACCGCGCGGGGCGATCATCAAGACAACGACTTTGCGCGGTCACAGTCCCACGCCCAACGTTGCCGACTGGAACGGCGACGGCAAACTCGATGTCATTGTCGGGGCCGAAGACGGATTCTTCTACTTTTTCGACCGCAACTATATCGAAGCGTCGCGACGCTGATACGGCCCGGGGCGGGTG
>CALFYN010000182.1 GCA_937952345.1 uncultured Acidobacteriota bacterium | reverse complement strand
GACGGTGCAGCAACTGGGGCCGTTCGACCGGGTTTTGTTCGCGCTGGTGGATGCGGCAACGAACACGATACAGGGACGCCTGGGGGTGGGGGAAGACGTGGACGCGCTTTCGCGGGCGTTTCATTTTCCTTTGTCGCTGCGGGGCGGGCCGATTGCGCTGTCGATTTTGCGCAAACAGGATCTGTTTCGGTTCGGCCATAACGAACTGACGGCATTTCGGGAGGAATTAGGGGCATTGAATTTCGCCCTGTGTCCCGTGGTGGTGGATGGAGTGGTGCTGGGGTGTTTGTTCTGCGACCGGAAGAACCCGGAGGTGCTGCCGTCGCAGGCGCAGAAGTTGCTTGTGGAGTGCCGGGACGTGGCGGCGCTGGCGGTGAAGCGGAAGCGGGAGTAGTCGCAGCGGGATCTGGGGGCTCCGAACTATGGTACTAGCGCCTCCTAAGCGCTCTCCTTGCCCATCCCCTGGAAGTTCCCTTATTCCGCATGGCCGCCGTCCTGCCGAATGATACGGATATGAGTGCTTCCCTTCTGAACGTTCCCGAGACTGATGCCGCACCGTTCGTGCCGCCGATTCCCCAGACCATCGAAGAAACGGGGTTGACGGAATCGTTTCTGCAGCAATTGATCCTGAAGATCCTGTACTACAGGGCCGAGGCAGTGGGGCGGGATCTGGCGAAGCACCTGGGGCTGAACTTCAGCATCATTGAAAGCACATTGGAGTATTTCAAGCTGCAGCACCTGGTGGTGGTGAAACGGTCGCTGGGGATGGGGAGCGTGTCCTCGGTGTTTGCGCTGTCTGACCAGGGGCGGGTTCTGGCCATGAAGTACCTGGAGACGAACACGTATGCCGGGAAGGCTCCGGTGCCGCTGGATCAGTATGCCGCCGCGGTGGCGGCACAGAAACGGCGGGGGAACTGGCTGAGCAAGGAGAAGCTGCGGAAGGCGTTTTCTCACATGAGTGTGAGTTCGAAGATCTTGTCGATGCTTGGGCCGGCGGTGAACTCGGGGAAGACATTTCTAATCTATGGGCAACCGGGGAACGGAAAGACATACCTGGCGGAGGCGCTTGTACAGATTGAGAGCGATCCGATCTACATTCCGTTCGCCATCGAATGCCAGGGTCAGATTATTCAGATGTACGACCCTCTGTATCACAACCGCCTCGATGACGAGGAGGAAGAACAAAGCATCTGGATGGTGGACAAAGACAAGGTGTTCGACGGGCGCTGGTTTCTGGCGAAGCGGCCGTTCATCGCCACGGGCGGCGAGTTGGTGTTGGAGATGCTGGATCTGGCGTATAAGAAAGATTCGAAGACGTACGACGCGCCGTTCCAATTGAAGGCGAACAACGGCATTTACCTGGTGGACGACTTCGGGCGGCAACGCTGTACGCCGGCGGAGATTCTGAACCGGTGGATTGTGCCGATGGAAAAGAGCATTGATTATTTCAATTTCCTGTCGGGAGGGAAACTGTCGGTACCGCTGGACACGTTCCTGGTGTTTTCGACGAACCTGCGGCCGGAGCAGATTGGCGATGAGGCGTTTCTACGCCGTATTCAGTACAAGATGTTCATGCGGTCACCGGAAGAACGTGAGTTCATCAACATCTTCGAGCGGTACTGCGATGGGATCAACCTTCCGATTGAGCCGGGCGTGCTGAACGACTTCATTGACCGGCGCTATCGTGCCACGAAGAAGATGTTCCGGCGGTGCCATCCGCGCGACATCGTTTCGCATGCGGTGGATCTGATCCACTTCGAAGGGAAGCCGTACAAGCTGACGTTCGATGTTCTCGATGAGGCATTCGAGAGCACTTTCGTGAGCGATGCGTACGAGGACTAGGTTTCGCGCGGGCTGCGGCGTGAGGGGCAAGGTGTCAGAAGCCAGGAGTCAGGAGTCAGAATGTTAGTCTTGGATCCCTCGTGTTTGGGGCGGGGCCACAGGGTGGAACTCGCCTTCAAGTGCGGCAGGCGGCGCGGACGGCTTCGGCCATGCGCTGGTGGAGTTTGTTGACCGTGCTCATGATGGATTGGACCTTTGCCTTGGCTTTGCGCGGATCGCGGTGAATGGCTTCGAGGCGTGAGAAGAGTTGGGGGCCGCTGGTTTCGTCGACTTCGAAGAACCAGTCGGCGGAACCGAAATCACGGTACATCTGACCTTTGCAGGTGTCGGTGGGTTGGCGGACGTAGATGGCGGGCGTGCCGTTGTGCAAGGCGATGAGCGGGGAATGGCATTCGACGCTGACGACGGCCTGGGCTTTGGCGTAGACGGATGCGGCTTCGTCGGGTAGCCAGTAGGTATCGCGCCAGACTACGTTGCGTTTGATCTCGGCGGGGAGCGGATCGACGAGAACCTCTTTCGACATTTCCACCTGATAGGTCATTTCGGCGCAGGCGAGGACTTTGTTGCCGGTGTTCTTGACGTAGGCGATGATCATGTCGCGGAGCTTGGCGTGATCCTGTTCGGTGGTGCGATTGTTGATGGCGTCCTTCACATCGTCAGTGGCGACGCGCGGCGTATTGCGGATGCGGTAGTAGGGCGTGTAGCGCAGGCGCGGAATCACGCAGATGAATTTGCCTTCGGCGAGTTGGTGGGATTGGAGGAAGGCGGCGGCTTTGGCATCGTCGCGGAGCGTCATGGCGAGCTGGGCGTCGGGGCCGAATTCGAGAATCGGCGTTTTGACGCGCTGCGATTTGAGGTAATCGCGCGAGATGGTGTCACGGCAGAAGAAGAAGGCGGCACGGTCAATGATGTAGCGGAGATCGGCGTCGAGGTGGGTGGGAGGAAGCTTGGCGGCTTTGGCGCGGAGTTGGGCGAGTGTTCCTCCTTCGGGCTCGCGGCCGTTGCCGAATCCGGAGATGGGATCGGTGCTGACGCCGAGCACGCCGACGGGTTTACCCGTGGCTTTGTGGAAGGCGACGGCGTGATTGCTGGCGGGAAAGCCGGAGCCGGACCCGCTTAGGTAGAGGTCGACTTCCTGCCAGGTTTTTTCGACATTTGCGCCTTCGACGATTTTGAGGCGGGGATACCCTTTGGCCAGCAGGTCGCGCGAGCCATGGCCGAGTTGTCCAGGCCAGAGTGTGATCTCGGCTTCGGGGATGTACTTTTCGAGAATGGCGAGTGCGCCGGGCGTGTGGCCGATGTCGCCGATGTTGACGCTTTGCCAGGAACTGCGGAGCAGGATGCGCGGGGGGCGGCGCTGGGCTCGGGCAGCGACGAGGGCGGGTAAGGCGAGGAGCGTGCGGCGAGTGGTGTGCATGCTCTCTAGGATGGAATGTTTTGCGGGCTTTGCGCCAGTTGGGCTTCAGCCGGCGATGGCGCGCAGGTAACGCTCTTCGGAGCGGGCGATGATGGCCTTGGCATCGGAGAGGAGATTGCGGCCGAAGGCTCCGTAGAGACGATCGAAGGGGAGTGGGGCGAGGCTGGCGGTGATGGCGCGGACCTGTGTGGCGTTGAAAGGAATCCAGTTGGGATAGCTGTACATGAAGGTGACCCAACGGCGGTCGAGACAGACCTGGGGCTGGTCGCCGGCGAAGAGTGCTCCGGCTCCGTTCGCGGCGGCGGGCCAATGTGCGACCTGATAGCCGTCGAAGTGGCCGCCGGAGCGGATGAGTTGGATGCCGGCGAAGAGCGGGTGCTGATTTCCGCTCCAGAAGTGGAGGTTGGGCGAAGGCTGGGCGATCCATTGGCGGTCCGCTTCATGGATGAAGATGGGGGCGTTGTGGAAGGCCGCGCTCCAGGAAGCCATGGCGGAGTAGTAGTGGGGATGGGAGACGGCGAGGGCCTGGATACCGCCGAGAGCCTGGATTTGATGGACCGTGGCGTCATCGAGTAGCGTGATGCAATCCCAGAGCAGATTGCCTTCGGGGGTTTGGATGAGATAGGCGCGCTGGCCGATGGCGAAGTTGGGATCGGTGCGGATGGACCAGAGGCCGGGTTCCTCTTCGGTGAAAACGTTGCGGTGGGCGGATTGGAGTTGGTCCATGGTGGTCCAGGATTGCCCCGCGAGGCCGACGTATTGACGGTCGTCCTCGCAGATGGGGCAATGTTGCGGCGGTTCTGTGGAAGGCGCGAATTGCACGCCGCAGGTCACGCAGATCCAGGGTTGGGGCATGTATCTATTGTCAGCTCTACCTGCGGCCGTGACTCGAACAGGCCAGCCGGGGGGCTGGCCGCGGGACAGGGGGCCCGCCCCACGTCGGATTCGGCATGAAGTCACAGGGCGGTGTGCGCGTAGGCGGGGTAGTCTGTGTATCCGCGTGCGCCACCGGAGTAGAAGGTGGATGGATCGGGTGTGTTGAGCGGCAGATTGGCGGCGAGGCGCGCGGGGAGATCGGGGTTGGCGAGGAACGGGACTCCGAAGGCGATGGCTTCGGCTTCGCCGTTGTGGATCGCCTGACCGGCGGCGCCGGCGTGGAATCCACCGTTGCCGATGACGGGGCCTTGGAAGAGCTGCCGTAATCGGGGCGTGAGGCGGTTGGTTTCGGTGGCCGGTTCGATGACGTGGATATAGGCGAGACCGAGCGGAGCGAGGGCGGCGGCAAAGACGGCGAACGCGTCGCGCGGGTTGGAGTCGGACATGTCGTTGAACGGGTTGAAGGGGGAGAGGCGGACTCCTACGCGGCTGGGGCCCCAGATTTTGGAGACGGCTTCGATTACTTCGAGCAGAAAGCGGACTCGGTTTTGCGGTGAGCCTCCGTATTCATCGGTGCGCTGGTTTGTGCCGTCGCGGAGGAATTGATCGATCAGGTAGCCGTTGGCGGCGTGCAGTTCGATGCCATCGAAGCCGGCTTCCTGGGCCATGCGCGCGGCGGCGGCGAACTCCTCAATGACGGCGGGGATTTCGTTGGTGTCGAGGGCGTGGGGTGTGACGTATGGCTGATTGCCGGAATGCGTGTGCACGTGGCCGGCGGGACGGATGGCGGAGGGCGCGACGGGAGTGGCGTTGTTGGGGAGAAGCGAAGGATGCGAGATGCGGCCGGCATGGCCGATCTGGGCGAAGATTCTGCCACCTTCTTGATGGACGGCGCTGGTGACGGTGCGCCAGCCCTGACGGTGGGAATCGGTGTAGAGGCCGGGGGCATTGATGTAGGCCTGGCCCATGGGGGAGACGATGGTCATTTCAGAGATGATGAGTCCGGCCGAGGCGCGTTGTGCGTAGTAATCGGCGATGATTGGCGTGGGGGTGCCATCGGGGGTGGCGCGGAGGCGGGTGAGCGGCGCCATCAGGATGCGGTTGGGGAGGTGGAGGTCTCCGATGCGGACGGGTTGGAAGAGCGGGCTGGACATTGTGTTCTCCTTGTTTGTTATCACGATGTGTGTTTCCGACACGTATGTGATGCGCGGCTGTTGTCCTGGGATTCAGGGTTGGGAACTATTTTTCGCCGCAGGCCATGCGGTCGCAGAGGCGGACGAGGGTTTTTTGTTCCGCGGCGGTGAGGCGGCCGGTGGTTTCCTGTTCGAGGGCTTCGATGTCGGGATCGATGCGGCGGAGGAGGTCGAGGCCTTGGGGTGTGATGCGGGCGATGGAGTGGCGGCGGTTTTCCTGAGACCAGGTGCGGGCGATGAGCTTGTGCTGTTCGAGGCGGTCGAGGATGCGGGTGACGTCGGGCGCGCGGGTGATCAGGCGGGTGGCGATTTCGCAGCGTGGGTGGCCTTCGGGATGGACTCCGCGGAGGATGCGGAGGACGTTGTACTGGGTGTGGGTGATGCCGTGCGCGGCGCAGATGTCTTCGAGGCGTTGGAGGATCCGGCTACCGGTAAAGAGGATGCTGACGAAGGATTCTTCGGCGGCGTTGCGGTAGCGGCTTTGTTGGATGCGTTGCTGGATGGACATAGGCGCGGACGCTGCGATTACCAATATATGTGTTTACAACACATATATCAATAGGCGGAGCGCTCGCGCGATTGGGGCGAGTTTAGTGCGCCGCGAAGCGCCATATGCCAGCCAAGGCGAGGATGCCCATGGCGAAGGCAAAGGCGATCGTATTTCTGCGGGTAGTGGCGAGGCGACGTTGTCTTCCTCTTTCCCGCCAGATGCGCCAAAGCTCTTCATTTAGAACCGGTTCATCGGATTGTTGATTCATAGAGCATCCTTCGTAGTAATGAGCGGGTGCGCGGCGGGGAGGCGCGAATGTTGGCGCTTGGGGCTAATTGGTGGACCTCATGCGGCGGACATCGGTGATGCCCATGGCACGGCAGTTGGCCACGCGCATGCGCTCGACGAGTTGCTTTCCGAGGACAATGTCGGCGGGATTGGGGCGGTAGCCCGGCATTCTGGGGTCAATGAACTCTCTACGGAAGAGTTGATCAGAGGCCAGGCTGCTAAGCAGTTCCAGTTCCTTAGCGGTGAGTTTCAATTGGATGTTGATCATATGAGGCTCCTGTGGATGCTTGCAGGGCGCGCTTCCGCGCCTCGCGGTTTGCTTGAATTGCCTGGAAGGCGGGATCGCCGGCCAGCATGCGGCGGACCTGGCTGCCAAGTTCGCGCCAATCACGGATGTAGTAGCCGGCATCGTCGCGAGCGAGCACAGTGGCGCGGATTTCCGAAAGAATCGCAAGAATGGCGCGCGTGTCCTGCCGGTCCGGATCGGACTGACTGGCGATTGCGTTTTCCAGAGCCAGGGCAACACGATCAAATTCGGCTGCAACAAGCGGCCGGATGATTTGTGCCCACTCGATTTGACTGGGTGTACCGGTCATGGGAGGCTACCTTGCGGAACCACTACTTGCCCGCAGTTCGTGGGGCCTCAATAGATGGAATGGTGAGATTCGAGTATTTCTTCCAACTCATTCTCGCCAGCGCCAGGCAGACGAGGCTGCCGGCAACGGCTACAGATACGGAAAGGGGGGAGAGTGGATGGGAAATGAGGAGCAAGGCCGGTGAGAAAACGAATGCCACTGTCAACAGGGCGACGGTGAGCGTATACTGCGTGCCGGTGGATTTTTCTTGGGAATCGAACATGGGCAACCTCCCTGGTTGTCTGATGTTACCTAAGAGGAAGGGGTCAGAAGGGATGCCTTAGTGCGGCCTCTCTGAGAGTGGACGGATGTGCCCAGTCGTTAACCAGTATCGGTCAATTCCTATTGTTTTGTCAAGGGAGTGATGGGAGAATCAAAAATGATGATTCACTGTTTTTAGTGAACTGACGATTGGAGATGAAGATGGACGTTGCGCTACTCATCCGGCAACGGTTGCGGCAGTTGGGATTAGAACAGAAGGATCTGGCGGAAGCGGTGGAAGTGACGGAGTCCTATGTGTCGCAGTTATTGGCGCGAAAGAAAGCGCCGCCCGCAGCCGGACGAACCGATTTATACGATAAGATCGGGCAGTTTCTGGATCTGCCGCCTGGCAAGCTGGCGCGGCTGGCCGAAGAAGAGCGGCGATTGGAGCGGAAGAAGAAGCTTTCCGGGCCGTTGCGGCCGCTGTTCCAGCATTGCCGGGAGTTGATTTTGCGGAAGTGCCACCGGGCCAGGCGGGCCGAGGTGCGGGGGATCTTTGAGAAGGAGCCGTTCGGGGAACTGGAGCGGCTGGTGACGGGAAAGGTTCTGGATGTGGCGCAAGCCGTGGCGCGGGAGGAACTGCGCAACGAGGCGTGGTTGCACTCGGTGGCGGAGTTGAGCGGGCGAAGCTATGAGGAGATGCGGGTAGCGATTCTGGAGTTTCTGGATACGGACATTTTGCAGGTTTCGCTGGAGGGGTGCGTGTCGTTTCTCGATCCGATGATTCATTCCTGGGACATCGATCTAAAAACTTTTGGCATCGAGATCGCATTAAGTCCGAGGCTCGCCGGAGGCAGCGTGAGGCAGTTCGGGTTTGTGGAGATTTCGGCAAAAGCGCGGCGAGTCGAGCCGGCGTTGGAGCAATTCCTGAGGGACAAGGTTCTGAGCGGTGACGCCACGGAAGAAGAGGTGGAATTTCTGCGTCTGCTGCCGCTGCGAGGACGGCGGCCGACGATGTTGTACTACCATCGGGAACTGCAGAATCTGCGGGATCCGCTGCATTTTCGGGAGAAGCAGGGGGATTAGGCGGTGACCGCGCGGGTTCGCATGGAGGCCTTTTCGGCCATCCGTTTCGGCAGCGATACGTGGGTGGCGTTGAGTGAGCAGCCTTTGCGGTTATCGAAGGGATCGGCGGTGGCGGTGACGGCGACCACCGGTTGCACGGTGAGATGCCCGTAGGCATCGTAGGCATTGGTAAACAGGGAGACCTCGACGAAGCCGGTGAAATCGGCGAGGGTGAGGAATTTCATCGGGCCGCGTTCCGTGGAATGAATGCGGTCGGCGACAATCAGGCCGCAAACCTGCACTTCTTTGCCGATGTAGCGTTGGGGGCGGAGACGCAGTTGCTCGGCCGGGACGTAGCGCTTCCAATCGACGCGCGGGGCGAAGTAATCGAGGGGGTGGCAGGAGACGGGGAATCCGAGGAGTTCATGCTCCCAGCGCGGGGACGGCTTGAGATCGTCGAAGCTTCCGTCGGGATCGGGGGAGGCGAAGAGTTTCTCCGGCGCCGCGGCGGTGTGGCGGACGAGTGAGGCTTCCAAGCGGCAGAGACGCCAGAACAGACGGCCGCGCGGCTCTTCGAACGTGTCGAGGGCGCCGGTTTTGAGCAACGCCATCCATTCGGAGCGGTGCGGTTGGATCTTGCGGAAGAAGTCGCCGGCATCGGCATAGGGGCGGCGGGCGGCAATGCGATCTGACAGATCCTGGGAAAGGCCTTTGATCTGATTCAGGGGCAACAGCACGGAGTCGCCGCGCACGAGAAACCGCGAGGGGTGGGAGAGCCGCACGTCGGGGGGAAGGAAGCGCGCGCCGCAGCGCAGCGCTTCGAGCACGTAGAGCATGGTGGAATAGAAGCCGCGGCGGTTGGTGAGCACGGAAGCGAGGAACTCGATGGGATAGCGCGTCTTCAGCCACGCGCCCTGGAAGGCTTCGACGGCATAGGCCGCCGAATGGGCCTTGTTGAACATGTAGCCGGCGAAATCCTCGAGCAGCTTCCAGACGGATTCGATTTCGTCTTCGCCGCGGCCGTGTTTGCGCGCATAGCGGCGAAACTCCTCGCCGAAGGCAGCGATGCGGGCCCGGTCCTTGTTCTTCACGAGCGTGCGGCGCAGCATGTCGGCGCGGCCCCAGGGCATGTTGGCGAATCCGTTGGCCACCAGCAGGATGTGTTCTTCATAGGCCATCAGTCCGTAGGTATCGGCGAGCAGGGGTTCGAGCGAGGGATGGGCGTAGGTGACCGGCTCGAGCTTCTGATGGCGGCGGGCGTAGGCGCGCTTCTTGCCTTCGTTGGCGGCTCCGGGGCGGATGATGGACTCGACGGCGGTGAGGCAATCGATGTCGCGGCAGTTGGTCATGACGAGGAGCGAGGTCATGGCCGGCGATTCGATGTGGAAGACGCCGCGCGCTTCCCCGGTGGCAATGGTGTTCCAGGTTTGCGCGTCCTGCCAGTCGCAGGCCTGATGCGGGTCGATCTCGAGATCGCGGTTTTCGCGCAGGTTATCGCGCGTTTCGCGCAGCACGCTCAGCCCGGCCTGGCCGAGCAGATCCATTTTGAGCAGCCCCAATTCCTCGACGTCATCCATGTCGTAGTGCGTGGTGAGAATGCCCTTGGCGCTTTCGAAAACGGGCATGCGATCGGCGATGGGGACGGCGCTGATCACGAGTCCGCAGGGGTGCATCATGCGATGGCGGGGAATGCCGTGAAACGATCCGGCCATGCGGAGGATGGTGCGGTAGGGCTCTTCGAGGTAGGGCAGATTGCGGCACTCCGGCTGTTCGCGCACGGCGGCTTCGGCGTCCCCCATGAAGTGCGGCAGACGCTCCGTGAAGCGCCGCACTTCGCGTTCGGGGATGCCGTAGACTTTGGCGATATCGGCCACGGCGGCGCGGCCCTGAAACGTGTTGAACGCGCCGATCATGGCGACATGCTCATGACCGTAGCGGTCAAAGACGTATTGCACCACTTCGTCGCGCTTATCCCAGGGGAGATCGAGATCGATGTCGGCGAGTTTCTGGAACTGCATTCGCTCGCGGTTGAGAAACCGTTCAAAGCAGAGGCCGAAACGGAAGGGGCACACATTGCTGATGCCGAGCGTGTAACACACCAGACTGCCGGCGGCGCTGCCTCGGGCGAGCGTTTCGATGCCGTGCGCATTCGCCCACTGCACGATGTCGTGGAAGATGAGGAAGTACTCGGCGTAGCCGACTTCGGCGATTACCGACAGTTCGCGGTCGAGCCGCTCCCCGACTTCCGCGCGCGGAGTAGCGCCGTAGCGCCGCCGTGCTCCTTCCCCGGTGAGATGGCGGAGGCGGGCGATGGCGGTCTCATTTGCCGGAAGCGGAAAGCTGGGGAAGTGGATATCGCCGAGTTCGAAATCGAACTGGCAGCGCTCGGCAATGCGGTGCGAGTTTTCGATGGCCTGGGGGAGCGCTCCGAAGTGGCGTTCGATTTCCTCGGGGGAGTGGAGGTGGTAATTGCCGGGCGGGCGCTTGGCCGGATGCGGCTGCGTGAGCAGCGTAAGCGTCCGCATGGACGAGAGAATGTCGTACTGTAGCCGGTCCTGCGGGGAAAGATAGTGCGCATGGGCGGCAGCCACCAGCGGGATGCGGCGCTTGCGGCCGATGGCGGCAAAGAGGCGGGAAAGCCGGAGGTCGTCTTCGTTGTGCGGGGAGATGGCCAGCGCCAGATGGTTGGGGAAGAGTTCCTGATAGCGGCGGAGTGAGGCTTCCGGCGATTCGTTGCGGCGAATGAGGTGCGCCGGTTCGCTGTCGGGTCCGAGGAGGCAGATGAGTCCGGCACTGTAGCGGGCGAGATTCTCCCAAAGCACGCCGTTGGGGTTGGTGATGAGGGTGGAGAGCAGGCGGCAGAGGTTGCTGTATCCGGTGGCGTTTTCGATGAGGAGTCCGGCGGAGGCTCCTGAGGGCAGCGACACGTGTGCGCCGATGACCGGGTGGAGATCGACGGCGCGGGCTTTCTTGTAGAACTGGACGGCGCCGGAGAGCGTGTTGGTGTCCATGAGGCCGACAGCGGGGAGGTTCCAATCGACGGCGGATTGGATGAGTGAGTCGAGCGAGAGCGCGGAGTTGAGGATGGAGTGAGGGGAATGGGAGAAGAGGGGCGCGTAGAGGGGCACAAGAATAGTGTAAATCTTTACACTATTCGGGTCAATGTACTTTGTACGCTTGTTTTCAATGATTTACGATATCCATCCGGAAATCATCAGGGAGGGATCACGACTTGTTTTTGCCCTCCGCGTACGCTCCCTTTCATGCGGATGCTGATTTTACTGGGCGCGATCGGGAGTCTGTACGGGACACCGGGCGGAGAGAAGTTGGAACTGCGGAACGGCTACCCGATTGTGAAGGCGTATCTCAATGGACAGGGTCCGTTCCGGATGCTGGTGGATACGGGGAATACGTCGACTTCGGTGACGCCGGAGGTGGGGAAGCGAATCGGGCTGACGTACCACTACCGGGTGGTGGTGTCGAGTTTGACGGGGGACCGGGTTGCTCCGGCGGCGCGCAACGCTCATATCCAGGTGGGGGCCGCGGAATCGATGGATGTGGAGGTGATTGCCATTGATTTTCCTGGCGTACGGGGATTGGGTAGGGACATCGACGGGATTTTGGGGCAGAACTTTCTGGGGCGCTTTCCGTATCTGATCGATTATGGCGGCAGGCGGATTTTGTTTGAGGAGCAGGCGGTCCGGCAGGCGGCGAAGATGACGGCGCTTCCCGCGCGCAGTGTCGCGGGACGGATGGCGGTGGATGTGTCGCTGGACGGAGCGGAGGCTCCGTTCCGGCTGGTGCTGGATAGCGGGGCTTCGCACATGCTGGTCTTCTGCGGGTCGCGCTGCCCGCATCTGAACGGGGTTCGGGGAGACGCGATCGCGGTCACCAATGGGGGCAGCCAGAGGGTGCGGCGGGGAACCGTGCGGCAGGCCAGTTTGGGGGGCGTGCGAATCACGAACCGTGAGGCGGCGCTGATTGACACGAGTCCGGATGAGGGGGATTCGGACGGATTGCTGCCGGCGAGGTGGTTTTCGGCGGTGTATGTGGATGCCGGGCGGGGGGAGGTGCGGCTGGCCCGCTAGTTTAGGGCTTCGAGCGGGGCTGCGTGGATAGCTGGACGAGGGCTTCCAGAATGCGGGGGCGCTGGGCGGGATCGGCAATCAAGTAGCGGTGGCGGCCAGCGGGGTTAGACTCCAGGCGGGTCTTGCCTTCGGCATCGACGTGGATGGCTCCCG
>CALFYN010000181.1 GCA_937952345.1 uncultured Acidobacteriota bacterium | reverse complement strand
ACCGCGAATACCGCGACCCTCTTTCATGCCGCTCTCCACAGTTCCGCCGGACGCGCGCCCGTCTCGATGCTCTCCCGCGATGCCAGCCCCAGCGTCTCCAGATACGCGAGCGACGCTTCGATCTCGCGCGACGATTTGCCTCGCGCCAGCCCGTCGCGGATCTGCGTGCGCGACAGCCCTTGCGGCGAACAACCCAGCATGCCCAGCAGACGATCGGCCAGCGCATCGCCCGTGCCTCCGCCGAATGCATAGAACGCCGATTGCTCGGCATAGCGCCACACGGCCAGCGCCGCGTGCAGATGCGGCTCGCCAATGCGCGGCGCACGGTCGAGGATGGCATAGATCGTCGCCAGCCGCATGGTCTGCGCCTCGGCGCGGCTGGTGACCGCTCCGAACAGGCCTGCACCGCCCTCGCTGAGACGCTCATACTCGCTGGCCCAGAGGGTGTTGGCCGCATCGTCGCGCTCCAGCGCGCCCTGCGAGCGCGCCCAGGACACAGTCTCCCGCAACTCCCCGGCAAGCTTCGCATCGAGCCTCCATTGCCCGCCGAACGGCAGCAGCTTCGAACGCCGCACACACACCCACAGGAAGCGGTTGGCAAAGCCGTTGGCCGCGGCATTGCTGGTCAGCCGCTTGCGTAATTCATCCGCCGTGATATGGCCGATGAGGCTGATGTGCGCATCGGTGGCCACCGCCGGCTGCTGCTTCGTCATGACGCGCAGATTGCCCGAATCCCATGCCTGCCGCAGCACCGCGCTAAGCGTGTTCGTATCGCGTTCGCACACTTGCAGCAGGCGCGCGAACTCGGGTTCCTGAATGAGCATGCGCTTCTCGGAAAACGTCAGCGGCGGCGCGGCGGGATCATCGCGCACGGCCCAGATGAGTCCCTCTCCAGAGCCGCATCCGCCCATGATGCGCTCCCGCGTCCACAGCGGGTCTACTTCCATCAGCAGCCGCAGAATCTGTCCCCAACTGCTGCCCTTGCGTCCCTTCGCGGTTTCTCCCACCAGCACGGCGAAGAGATTCGTATAATGGCGATCGGCCTCGGCGATGAAGTGCGCGCCGCGCCCGATGAGGTTGCCGAAGCCCGCCAGCAGTTGAATCAGAATGGCCGCCGGATCAGCCTCCGTGTGCGGCTCGATGCCGCGTGCGATGGCGCCGGCGATGCCGTGATAGGCCGCCTCGGAGAGCGGAGCGGGCCACAACGCGGCATCCACGCGCCTCGCGGTATTCGCGGTATTCGCGGTATCTCGCCGGGGGGTTCCGGAAAGGGCGGACTCGAACTCCTCCTTCGTACCGCCGAGCGCGGCGAATTCGCTCACGTCCTTGCCGCGCGGCAGCTCGACGATGCGCACCTCCGCGGCGATGCCATCGAGCATGGCGGCCACCTGGCGCGCGTGGCGCCTGCCGGGCTCATCGCGGTCGGGCACGATGGTCACACGCCGCCCGGCGAGCACATCCGTCTCGCGCGGCCACTTGCCCGCGCCGCCGGCGTTGGTGGTGGCAAGCAGCCCCCAGCGCTCCAGCGTATGCACGTCGCGTTCGCCCTCGACGATGAACACGCGCGTGTCCGGACCGGCGGCCGTCAGGCGATCGAGGCGGTACAACACCGCTGGCGCGCCGCCGCGATTCCACACCCATGCGCCGTCGGCGCCGCGATGCCGCTGGACGAATCCTTTCGGCTCGAATCGCACCACCTGAAACAGCTCCACGCCCTTGGCGTCGGTGTAGGAATACGCATCGACCTGGAGGCGGCTGCCGCTGGAGGGGCCCGCCATGCGTTCGATCTCCTCGCGCGCGGCCTCGCGGCTCACGCCGGTTAAAGCGGCTTCGAGCGCGATCATGTCGCCGCCCCGGCCGCATTCGGAATGACACATCCACTGCCCCGTATCGGGGTTCACGGCAAAGCTGTCGCGCTTGCCGTTGTGGATCGGACAGGGACCGCGCCACTCGCGTCCCTGGCGTTTCAGCTTCGGTACGCGTGTCCGGTAATATTGAGAAATCTGTATTGCGTCTCTCACGGCTATGAGCTTCTCATGCCGGATGCGGGAAACGAGGGGCGATTTTGCGTAAATCTATCAGAGTATGAATAAAATAAATGTGCAATGCGTGTGATCAGACCCGCAGCCGGGCCATCACCGTGGTATCCTCCAGATCGCGTTTGATCTGGAAGCCGAAGCTGCGGCAGATCCCCTGCATAGTCATGTTTTCCGTGGAAATCTCGCCGAACACCGTCTCCACGCCCTCGGCGCGGGCCACGGCGATGATGCGCCGCAGCAGCTCTTTGCCGATGCCCTGCCCCTGGCAGCTATCGCTCACCACGAGGGCGAATTCCGCTTCTTTTTTCCCCCGCGCGTAGGCCTGCGGATCTTTCACCAGGCGGCCGACGGCGAGAATTTCGCCGGCGCGCTCCACCACCAAAGCCATCTGCCGCGCATAGTCGATGAAGCAGATGCGCACCAGCCGCTCATGCGCGATGCGCGTGCTCAGCTTCAGCGTCGACAGATAGCGGAAGTAGACCGTGCGCTCGCCGAGGGTTTCATGGAAGCGCGCAATCAGCGGTTCGTCTTCGGCGCGGATGGGACGAATCGTCACCGTCTCGCCATTCTTCATCGTCCAATCGCTCACGTACTCCAGCGGATAGGTGCGGATGGCGGGCTTCATCCGCGGCGGCGCACCGGCGGGGAGTTCCACCACACTCACGTCGTTGCCCACCACCGTCACCTCGGCGATGTGCGGCTGCTCAAAGAATCGCGACAGGCGCACCAGCGCGCGCTCGCCTTGTTCGCTTTCGATGCCCACCTGTTGCAGCATGAGCCCCGCCAACGTCGTATTCAACGGAGGCAATCCGTAGACGCGCTGCCCGCGCAGATCCTCGACGTAGAGCACGGGCCCGAAGCGCGAATCGACATGCCCGCCCATCTGAAACGGACAGGCCTCGGAGATCTGCAATTCCTCGCGCGCGGGCGCATCGACGCTTTCCGCGAGCGGCGTTTCGTAGATGGCGCGCAGGTTCTCGTTGTAGGCCCACATGTACAGAAACATGCGCACGGCGGTGTCGGGGTAGGGGAACGTGGGAATCTCGGCGGCACGCAGCACGCCCACGCCGGCCGCGACTTCCACGCCGCCCATCCAACTGGCGAGCACGGGCTTGCCGCTCAGCTTCGCGTACGGTTTCAATTGCTCGGCGGTGATCGTGGGATCGGTGGAGGCTTGCGGCGCCAGCACCACCAGCAACCCGTCGCTGTGCGTGTCCTTGGCGGCGATCTCCAGGGTTTTGGCGAAGCGCTCGGGCTTGGCATCGCCGAGAATGTCGATGGGGTTGCGGCGGCTCCACTCGGCGGGCAGAAATGCGTTCAGCGCACTCGTGGACTCCTGGCTCAACGGCGCGAGTTCGCCGCCACCGGCGATGAGCGCATCGGTAGCCATCACGCCGGGACCGCCCGCGTTGGTGACGATGGTCAACCTTCGGCCTCGCGGGCGCGGCTGTTTGCTGAGCACTTCCGCCATGTAGAACAGGTCACTGAGATGATTGACGCGCAGCACGCCGGCGCGGCGGAAAGCGGCGTCTACTACGCGATCGTCTCCGGGCATGGCGCCGGTGTGCGCGGCGGCGGCCAGCGCTCCATCGCGCGTGCGCCCTGCTTTGATCACCAGCACGGGTTTCGTCATGGCCACTTCGCGCGCCGCGGAAAGAAACGCGCCGGCGTCGCCCACTGACTCCATGTAGATGAGAATGCTGCGCGTGCGCGGATCGTTGCCGAGGTAGTCGATGACGTCGCCCCATCCGATGTCGGCCATCGAGCCGAGCGATACGAACGCGCTGAAGCCGACCAGCTCGCGCTGGCTCCAATCGAGCACCGCCGTGCACAGCGCGCCGCTCTGACTGAGGAATGCGACGCTGCCCGGACGCGCCATGGAATGCGCGAACGTGGCGTTCAAGCCCGTCACCGGCGACATGACGCCCAAACAATTCGGCCCCAAAATGCGCAGCGAACCTTTGCGCGCCTCTTCGAGCACCTGGTGTTCCAACGCCTCACCCTGCGGGCCCATCTCCTTGAATCCGGCGGCGAGAATGATGGCCCCCTGCACACCGGCTTCGACGCATTCGCGAATGACGCCAGGCACAGTGGCCGCGGGCGTGACCACGATTGCCAGTTCCACGGGTTCCGGCACGTTCTTCACCGAAGGATAGGCGCGCATGCCGAGCACGCTCGCCCGCTTCGGATTCACCGGATACACCGTCCCGCCAAACGGAGAGCTGATCAGATTCCACAATGTCGTGCGTCCCACGCTGTTCGGAGTCTCCGTTGCTCCGATCACGGCCACGGATTGCGGCTTGAAGAAAACGTCGAGCGGGTATCGTTCCCGCCCGAACAAAGAGTGCGCCGGCTCCACCGGCGATTTGACCGAGGGCTTACCCATCGCTTCGATGGTAGCGCTTATGATGCGGGGGGACGCATGGGCCGCGCGGCAGGCGGCGGGCAGCAGGATTCCGTGCACAACCCCGGCACAATGCCTCCGCCGGCACGCCGCTCATCGACAAGATCGCGGATCATGCGCACGAAGCTGGGATGCGTTCCGGCGGTGGCCGCGCGGCTCATCTCGATGCCGAGTTCCGCGCACAGATCCTTCGCTTCGGTGTCGAGATCGTAGAGCACTTCCAGATGGTCCGATACGAATCCGATGGGCACGATGGTCACGGCCTTCGTCCCGCGCGCATGCTCTTCGCGCAGCGCGGCGAGGATGTCGGGTTCGAGCCACGGCACCTGCGGCGGCCCGCTGCGACTTTGATAGACCAGCCGCCACTCGGCCAGGCTCAACCGCTCCGCGACGGCGCGGCAGGCTTCTTCGAGTTGCTCGACGTAACGGCTGCCCGCCGCCATGGAAAGCGGAATGCTGTGCGCCGTGAACAGCACCTTCGCGCCGGGAATGAGGGCGTCGGTGGTCTCCTGGCAGATCACATTCAGGAAGCCGGGATGATTGAAGAACACACGGATCTTGTCGATCTGCGGCGCGCCTTCGCCCACCGCGGCCTGCGCGGCGGCGATGTTTTCGCGATACTGCCGGCAGCCGGAATAGCTGCTGAACGCCGAGGTGACGAACGCCACGGCGCGCTTCACGCCGTCCTGCTTCATCTGCTCCAGCGTGTCTTTGAGGAAGGGGTGCCAGTTGCGATTGCCCCAGTAAATCGGCAGGTCAAGCTCTGTGCGCAGGGCCTCGATCAACGCGCGGTTCTGATCGTTGATGGGGCTGCGCCCGTCGAAGTGATGATAATGCTCGGCCACTTCCAGCAATCGCTCCCGCGGCACGTTACGGCCACGAGTCACGTTCTCAAGGAACGGCATTACATCTTCAGGCTGCTCCGGCCCGCCGAAGCTGACCAGAAGAAATGCATCGTAGGAAATCATAAGCTGCCTCGCAAGGCTTCGAGTGGTTTCTGTTGCAGAATGCGGTGGCTGGCCGACCAGCCCGCGGCGTTCGCCAGGAGCGCTGTCATGACGATCGCGATGAGATGCGGGATGGGATCGAAACTGTAGTCCACCTGGAAGAGCCGCTTCAGCACGAGCAGCGAAAAGGCGGTGGCGAGCAGGCTGCCGAGCACTCCCGCGGCGAAACCGAGGATGAGGAACTCGACGGAGAAGATGCCGCCGATGCGACGCCGCGTCGCTCCCAGCGTTTTGAGGATCACCACTTCGCGCACACGGCGGAATCGTGTTCCGGCTACGCTGCTGGCGAGAATGATGGCTCCGGCCAGAATCGCGAAGAAGGAGATGAAGCGGATCACCAGCGCGATCTGATCCACCACCTCTTGAATGATGGCCAGCACATCTGCTCCGTTGATCACCGTAATGGTGGGGAATTTCGCGAATACCGCGCGCTGCAGTGGAGCGATCTGCGCGGGCTCCATGCGCACGGCGGCGAAGTGCAGCGTCGGCAGGCCATCGAGCGCGCCGGGGTTGAAGAGGAAATCGAAGTTGGAGCCGATCCGCACGGAGTCACTTCTGTAGATGCAGGCAACCGTCGAGGAGATGGATTTACTGGAGGCCAACCACTCGATGGTGTCGCCGGGGTTCGCTTGCAGCGTCTTCGCCGCGTCTTCGTTGAGGCACACCTCCACGCCTTTCGCGGATGCATCCCAGAACTTTCCTTCGAGCACGGTGGATTGCGGCGGCAGCGATTTCGCCCACGAAACGGAGCGTGTCTGCATGAAGCGCCGGCGGAAGCCCGTCAGTTGCCGCTGCTCGATGGGAGCGCCGTTGATCTTCACGATGCGCGCCGCGGTGATAGGCACCACCTCGGGCTTGTTCCGCATTCCGGGATGCGATTCCAGCAGTGCCGCGATGCCGTCGCGCTCCTTCACGGTGATGTTGATGAGGAACACGTTCGGCATGCCCGGCGGTGCGCTGCTGGCGATCTGCACCAGCATCGATTTCTGCACCAGATACACCGTCAGCGTGAACATCACGCCGAGCCCGAGCGCCACCAGCAACGCAGCGGCCTGATTGCCGGGCCGGTAGATATTGGCGATGCCATGCCGCACGACAGCGGGCAGGCTTTGCTGCGTGGAGCGCGTGGCGCGCTTCAATCCCCACAGCATGGCCGAGGCCACGGCCGAGAGGATGAGCAGGCTGGCCACGAATCCGCCCACGAAGTACAGCCCCGTGCGCAGGCTTTCGCTCAGCCACCATACGATGCCGAGCACGCCGGTGAGAATCACCGCCGTAGCGGCCAGAGCTGCTTTGCCGTGGCGCAGACGGTCGCGCCACGACGTGCGTGTTTCCTCCATCTCGCGGCGCAGAATGAGACTCGGCTTCACGCTGCGAATGGACAGCAGCGGCGGGATGGTGAACAGCAGCGTCGTCAGCACGCCCACGGCGAGCCCTTGCACCGCCGAGAACGGATCCCAGCGAAATCCGGGATCGAGATGAAAGTACCGCGCGATCAACTGCGGGAAGACGCGCTGCACGGCGATGCCGACGAGGATGCCGGCGATGCCGCCGAAGATGCCTAGAATCAGCGTCTGGATGGTGTAGATGCGGATGATCTGCGCGGAGCGCGCCCCCAGTGACTTCATCACGGCGATGGAATCGAGCTTCTGTTGCAGATGCGAATGCATCGCCATGGCCACGCCGAGCGCGCCCACGATCAGCGCGATGAGGCTGACGAGACTGAGGAACTTCGTCGAGCGATCGAGCCCGCGCGTGATGAGCGGATGGGTCTCGCGGTAGTCGATGATCTGCGCTTCGGGGAACGCATCCTTGAGCTTGCCGCGCACCTGCTCCACGGGTATCGCGTTCGCATCCAGGCGGAACAGGTAGCGCTGCGAGGCGCGGCTGCCTTCGACGATCAGCCCCGTGCGGTCCAGGCCTTCGCGGCTCATCATGATGCGCGGCCCGACGTTGAGCGAGCCTGCCATGCGATCGGGTTCCACGGTGACGATGGCCGCGATACGGAAATCGGCCGAGCCCAGCGTCACGCTGTCGCCGAGCTTCAGATCCAGCCGCACGAGCAGATCATCGGAAACCGCGATGGTATCCGGGGAAAGGGTGTCTTTGAGCGAACGCGGCGGATCGAGTTGGAACTCGCCATAAAAAGGATAGACTTGCGGATCGACGGCCTTGATGGAGACAAGTACAGGAACACTGGACGTGGGCGTCGAAAGCATGGAAACCGTTTCCGTGATCCACGTGCGCCGGATGTTCTCAAGCGCGTCCATCGCCTTGATCTGATCCGCCGTGGCGAGGTTGAAGCTGCGCACGGTCATATCGGCGGCCATCAGCTTGCGCGCATCGCGCGTGAGCATGCCGCGGAAGGCTTCGCTGAAGCCGCGGACTCCGGTGAGTGCGCCGACACCCAACGCCACGGCCAGAATGACGAACAGGAATTTCGTGGTGGAGGCTCGTGCTTCGCGCCAGGCGATTTTGAGTGCAGTGCTACCCACGCAGTTCGTCTCCGACGATGACGCCATCTTTCAATCGAAGAATGCGCCCCGCCTGCGCGGCCAGCGCGGCATCGTGCGTCACCATGACCAGCGTTGTGCCTTCGCGCTGATTCAAAGCCAGCAGCAGTTCCAGCACGTGTGCGCCGTTGGCGGAATCGAGATTGCCCGTGGGCTCATCCGCCATCAGAATCGGCGGCCGCGCCATGAAGGCCCGCGCCAATGCGACTCGCTGCTGCTCGCCGCCCGAAAGCTGAATCGGATAATGATCGCGGCGATCGGTGAGTCCCACGCTCTCCAGCAACTCCAGCGCGCGCGGCATGCCGTTGCCGCCTCCGGTGAGCTCATGCGGCAGCAGAACGTTCTCAAGCGCGGTCAGCGTGGGGATGAGCTGGTAGCTTTGAAATACGAAGCCGATCTTGCGCCCGCGCACCAGCGCCAGATCATCTTCGGCGAGTCCTGTGATCTCCTGCCCGTCCAGCACGATGCTGCCTGAGGTGGCGGAATCGAGGCCGGCGAGCAGCCCCAGCAGCGTGCTCTTGCCGCTGCCCGACGGGCCCATGATGGCGATGAACTGCCCCTTCGGCACGTCGAAGCCGACGCCGCGCAGAATTTCGACGGTGTGTGCGCCGTTGGTGATTGACTTCTTGAGGTCCGTGACCTGGATGATCGGCTCAGATGACATGAGATAGGTGGTTTTGTAGTTATTATGGCATTGCGTAGTCATGCGGCATTTGTTACTTGCGATTGCGATGTTCGGAGTGCTCAGCGCCTGCGGCGGGGGAGCGAACGAAGAAGCACGGAAGCCGGACCCGACTCCGGAACCCGCTGCGCCTGTGGAGAAGAAAGCGCCGGACGGGCGGCCCGTTATCGTTGCGTTCGGCGATAGCCTCAGTGCCGGCTACGGCCTGGAGCCCGGCCAGAGCTATCCGGATTACCTGCAACAGAAGCTGGACGCTGAGGGCTATTCCTATCGCGTGGTGAACGAAGGGATCAGCGGCGATACATCGAGCGGCGGCGTTGCGCGCTTGGATAGCGTGCTGGGCCATAAGCCGCGGATCGTGATTCTGGAGCTTGGCGCAAACGATGGCCTGCGCGGCATCCCCGTGGCGCAGACGCGCGAGAATCTGGATCAGATTCTTACGCAATTGAAAGCCGCTGGAGTGAAGGTGCTGCTGGCGGGCATCACGCTGCCCCGCAATTACGGCGAGCAATATATCAAGGATTTCGACACACTCTTTCCGGATCTGGCGAAGAAACACAACGTGCGGCGGCTGCCATTCCTGCTGGAAGGCGTGGCTCTGAATCCGAAGATGATGCAACGTGACGCCCTGCATCCCACCGCGGAGGGCTGCCAGATCGTGGCGGGGAACGTGTTCGCTGCACTCAAGCCGCTGCTCAGCAAATAGGACATTTGTCCTTGTAACGGCAAAATGATAATGTCCCCTTTGGCAAAGTAGAAATGTCCCCTTGAC
>CALFYN010000180.1 GCA_937952345.1 uncultured Acidobacteriota bacterium | reverse complement strand
CGGCCTGTAACCACTAATCTCCGCTGGCCGCTTACACAGTTCTTGTTACAGTCTCAGTTCATCATCCTACGCTTCAAAGCGACCAACGCCTCGCCTTATGCCTTTGAATGGGTCGACTATACAGAGACGAAGTTAGATTACGCCGCGGCACTCTCTCGGATCAGCGCTCGATATCAACAGCGGTTCTGAAGCCCCCTCCTACTCCCGAAAATACACCCGCAACATCGACGCCCCCGGTAACTCCCCCGTCCGCGCACGATCCCGATTCGGACCCAGCGTCTCCCACCGCATCACATACCCTCCATCCCCCCGCCCCGGCTGCAATCGCACCTGCAAACCCGTCCGTTCCGCAACCTCCCACTCTGCCGGCCAACTCCGCGCCCGCTCCCTCGTCTCCATCACCCGCAGCGTCTCCTCATCTAACCGCCACGTCCCGCTCCCATACCGGTCATGCGCATAATCCATCAGCAACTCCCCCTTCTCCACACGCACCGCCGCCACACGGATCTCGAAAGGAATCGAACCCCCGCCGCTGAACTCCCACCGGTAATCCCAATCCGTCACCCGGTAAATCACCCATTTCCCCATCTCCAGCCGTGCCACATAAATCTGCGTCCGCCCCTTTTCATCGAATTTGTGATACGTAATCACCGGCCGTTTCCGCCCGTCAAACCCAATCCTCGTATTCCCATTAATCATCCCGCCCCCCACGGGCACCGCATCCACAATCTCCGCGCTCGCCAGCCGGATCGGCAACTCCAGAGCATTCCCCGCACTCGTCTCCCAATGCGTCATATCCCGGCTCCGCGCGTAGCTCAGATCATGATTCGTCGCGCAGTCCGGAGTATTCCGCCACACCCACACCAAATGAAAATACCCATCCGGCCCCAGCACCGGATCGGCGAAATACGCATTGCTCTTCCCCTCGCCATCGGTCAACGGCCGGTCCAGCAATCGCCGCCACCGCCGCGATCCCTCGTCATACACGTTGTAAATCTGATTCCCGCTCCCGCTCCGCCCATCCCGATACGTAAACAGCAACTCCCCTTTCGCCCCCCGCAGAAACCGCGGATACGTACACCGCGACTCCTCGCTCCCCACCATCGCCTTCACCGCAACCAGCGAATCGATATCCCCCGGCTTCTCGCTCCGGAAATACACCAGCGGAACCACATGCATATTCCCGCTCAAATGCAGATACCCCTCCCGATCCACCGCCATGGTCACGTAATTGTGGCTATCCCACCCCAATTGCGACGGCAGCCGCACCAGCCGGAACCGCCCTTCATTCACCCCCCGCACCCCCACCGTCATCCGCCGCTGATCATCATAGAACGCCACGAATTGCTTCCCGCCCACCGTGAGCAAATCAAATCCCACCGGATGCCCCGACCACACCGGAGCCACATCCACCCACCGCCATCCGCCCGTCTGCGCCGCCGCCGCGGCAGCCCATAACACCATCGCCAGCTTCGACATTTCATCCTCACTCTAACGCACATTCCGTACCAGCAGTCCCACCACCCTGATCCCCGCATCTGTTCCAAACAGGAAACCTAAATATTCCCGGCCAATCGACCGATGAATGGTAGGACGGACGACGTATGAACATCTCCCCCACGGATGTCGCTCCCCGGCTGAGTGTCCCTGACATGGACGGCATCGGCACTTCCATGCGCGAATCGATGGCTACCGCCGCGGTCATGGCCTACTCCTCGGCCGTGGAACAGTGGGAGCATACCCGCCCGCCCACCATCCTTGTCGTCGACAACGCCGACGTCAACCGCCGCCTCCTGAAGGCGATGCTCAAGAGCGAGCCCTACCGCATCGTCGAAGCCTGCCGCGCCTCGGAAGCCATCATCGAGCTCGAACGCCAGCCCGTCGACCTCATCATCCTCGATCTCATGCTCCCCGAAGTGAACGGGGCCGACTTCTGCCGCTGGCTCAAAAACAACAAGAAAACCCAGCTCATCCCCGTCCTCATCATGACCAACGTCCTCGGCGCCGAGCATGAAATCCTAGGCATCTCCGCCGGGGCCGACGAGTTCCTGTTCAAGCCGCTATCCCCAGCCCTCGTCCGCACACGCATTCAATCCCTGCTCCGCCACAAGGCCGCCGTCGATTCCCTCGAAGAAGCCGAAACCATTCTCTTTGCCCTCGCCCAGGCCGTCGAGCAGCGCGACAAGCAGACCGGCGATCACTGCCAGCGCCTTGCCACCTACGGCGTGGCCCTCGGCATGGCGCTCGGCCTCTCCCGCCCCGAACTCGTTGCTCTCTACCGCGGTGGCTACCTCCACGACATCGGCAAAATCGCAGTGCCTGATAGTATTCTCTTCAAGCGCGGCATCCTCACCGACGCCGAATGGGAGATCATGCGCTCCCACACCTACAAAGGCGAAGAAATCTGCCGCCCCATGAAAAGCCTCTCGCTCGTCCTCCCCATCATCCGTTCCCACCACGAACGTTGGGACGGCAGCGGCTATCCCGACGGTCTCTGCGGCGAACAAATCCCCCTCCTCGCCCGCATCCTCCAAACCGCCGACGTCTACGACGCCCTCACCAGTGAGCGCCCCTACAAAAAAGCCATGACCCACCAGGAAGCCATGGCCATCATGCTCGAAGAATCCGCCAAAGGCTGGCGCGACCAGGCCCTCGTCTCCCTGTTCGAAGAAATGTGTACCCGCGCCCAATTATCGCGCGCCAACCTCACCCCTCCGCCCGAATGGCCCGACGCTTCCCCCATGCAGATCTCTCTCCACAACATGAGCAAGGCCCTCGTCAAGGACCGCGGCTAAATCAACCCCGCGATCTAAGGTAATTCCCTTCCATCTCCCCGCCCGCCCCGGTGCTACGATACCCCCATGCGAGTCCTTGTAGTCCTGCTTGCTCTCATCCCAATCCTCAACGCCCAATCCACCCATGCCTCCATTCAGGCCCCGGATCGCACACAGTGGTTCCGCGACGCCAAGTTCGGCATGTTCATCCATTGGGGCCCCTACGCCGTCATCGGCCGCCACGAATGGGCCCGCCACCGTTTCCAAATCCCCCAAGCCCAATACGACGTCTACGCCCGCGCCTTCAACCCCGTCCGCTTCAACGCCCCCGAATGGGTCGATCTCGCCCACAACGCCGGAGCCCGCTACATCGTCATCACCTCCAAACACCACGACGGCTTCTCCATCTATCGCAGCAAAGTCAGCGACTACGATATGGAGATCACCCCCTACCCAGGAGACCCCCTCAAGGACCTCGCCGATGCCAGCGCCCGCCGCGGCATGCGTCTCGGTTTCTACCACTCCATCTTGGACTGGCATCACCCCGACTACACCCCCAAGCGCGCCTGGGAAGTCAAAGACCCCAAAGCCGGCGGCGACCTCAACAAATACCTCGATTTCATGAAGGAGCAAATCCGCGAGCTCCTCACCGGCTACGGCGATGTCGCCATGATGTGGTTCGACGGCGAATGGGAGCACACCACCCAGGAAATGCGTTCCGACGAAATCTACGATTTTATCCGCCAGATTTCCCCGAAAACCCTCATTAATGATCGCCTGTATAAACGCGAGCCCGGCAATCGCGCCGACTTCGGCACCCCCGAACAATTCGTCCCCGCCACCGGCGTCCTCGATCCCTCCGGCAAGCCCACCCTCTGGGAATCCTGCGTCACCATCAACACCGAAAGCTGGGGCTACAACAAGTACGAAACCGAATTCAAAACCCCGCGCGATCTCATCCGCATGCTCATCGAAGTCGTCAGCAAGGGCGGCAACCTGCTCCTCAACGTCGGCCCCATGCCCGACGGCCGCATCCAGCCCGAGTTCATCACCCGCCTCAATGCCATGGGCGAGTGGATGAACGTCAACTCCGAAGCCATCTACGGCACCACCGCCAGCCCATTCTCGCGCCTCCCCTTCTTCGGCCGAGCCACCGCCAAAGGCAACATCCTCTACCTCCACGTCTTCGAGTGGCCACGCGATGGCCGCCTACGCGTCCCGGGCCTCAAGAACCTCGTCCACTCCGCGCGCCTCCTCGCCGATCCCAAATCCAACCTCCGTACCTCCCGCGACGGCGCCGATCTCATCGTCGAACTCCCCGCCGCCCCGCCCGATGATGTCGCATCCGTCATCGCCCTCACCCTCGACGGCGCGCCGCAAGTCGAGCCCTACCTCATCCGCCCCGGCGACAACGGCGTCATCCACCTCGGCGTCGAAAGCGCCGAAATCGAAACCCGCTTCGAACAACGCGCCAAAAAAGAAAACGCTCTCGGCCACGTCTTCCTCACCCGCTGGACCCGCGCCGACGACATCCCCACCTGGAAACTCTCCGTCCCCAAACCCACCCGCTACAAAGTCGAAATCAGCTACGGAGCCACCCGTGCCTCCGCCGGCATCGATTACACCGTCTCCGTGGGCCCCGCGCAACTCGCCGCCAAAACCACCAACACCGATGGCGAATGGGCCTTCCGCTCCTTCCCCATCGGCGAACTCCGCCTTCCCGCCGGAGAGCAAACCCTGCAAGTCAAAGCCGCCACCAAAGGCACGCCCGCCATGAGTCTCGAATGGGTGCGACTCACCCCAATCGAATAAGCGCCACCGCGCTCCGCGTCGCCGTGCGCCGGGCGGCCCACCAACTCCTCGATTCGCCGCCCGTCTTCGAAGACCCGCTCGCTCTCCGCATCATCGGCGAACGTGAAGCCGCCAAACTTCGCTCCCGCATCGGTCCCGCTGAGCGCCCTTGGAATAACTCCCTCCGCGCCTGGATCGCCGCCCGCAGCCGCTACGCCGAAGATCAACTCGCCGCCGCCGTCCACCGCGGCATCACCGAATACATCATCCTCGGCGCGGGACTCGACACCTTTGCCTACCGCAATCCCTACCCCAACCTCCGCGTCTGGGAAATCGACACTGCCGCCTCCCAAGCCGCCAAACGCGAAATGCTGCAAGCTGCCCACATCGACATCCCACCCAGCCTCACCTTCCTCCCCATCGATCTCGAAACCCAACCACTCCAGCTCCAAACAAATTCCCCCGCATTTGTTTCCTGGCTCGGAGTCACTCCCTTCCTCACTCGCCAAGCCTTCGAAAACACACTCGCCGCCATTGCCCCCATCGCCGCCCAACTCGTCTTCGATTACGCCGTCACCCCCGAAGCTCTCGACGAACAGGACCGCTTCGCCTTCGACATCCTCTCCCGCCGCGTCGCCGCCGCCGGAGAACCCTACCGCCTCTACTTCCCGCCACACACGCAACCCCCACACTGCACCGTCCTCGAAGACTTAGGCAAGGACGAAATCAACGCCCGCTACTTCGCCCATCGCAACGACAACCTCGCCGTCGCCTTCACCCCCGCACGTCTGGTCTCTTGCGTCCCCGCCAAAACGTCCGATACCCGCGCTTCGTAAAATCATCCTGAAAAAACGGAGCCGCATCCCAGCTCCGCACCTTGTCAAACCCCGCCGCCTCGAACGCCGCCCGGATCTCCTCCGCGCTCCAGCATACTTCCTCCACATGTTCCGACCGCCGTGTCCAAACCTTGCCCTTGCGCACGAACCACTCCACATCCGTCCAGGCCCGGTCCGTTCCCTTCCGATGCCCCCCGTGCATCATCATCACCACCGGATCCCGCTCCAGAAACCAGTGCCTCCCCCACACCTTCTCAAACGCCAGCCGGTTGTTCACATCGAACACAAAGTGTCCTCCCGGACCGAGCGCCCGCGCCACCGACCGCATCACCCGCTTCAGATCGCTCTTCTCCGGCACATGATTCAGAGCGTCAAACTCACAAGTAATCAAATCCACCACCGCCGGCAATCGAAACGACCGCATATCGGCTCGAATCACATGAACCGGCAACCCCGTCTTGCGAACCTTCTCCCGAGTAATCCGGCACATCTCCTGCGATAGATCCACCGCGTACACCCGAATGCCCATCTGTGCCAACAACAAAGCAAGCCCACCTGTCCCGCAACACAACTCGCAGGCCGACCGCACTTCCGGCAACAGCGGCTCGATCGTCGTCTCCCGCGCCGCCTCGAACGGCAGCCGCAAATCGAACATCAGGTCGTAATACCGTGCCAACCATCGATACTCGTCAGAAGCCATATCTGCCGTCAGCGTACCAAAACGATGGTTTCGCCGCCCTCTTTCCGCGAAGAAGATATGGGAAACCTCAAACCACTCGTCAAAGAAACTCCATGGTTCCGCGTCGAGGCGGACCCCTGGGGAGTGTTTCCTTCTGTAAAAGTCCTGGGCCGCTGGGCTTATCACTGGGTGACGGTGCCGGGTGTGGACCCCTGGTCCGAACCCGAGAAACGATTCTTTCATGCGATTGTCCAGGGGCTGGTCAAGTCGGGCTTTGCCAATGCCCGCCTCAACATAACCGCCAAGAAAATCAACTTCTCAACTTCCTTCAAGCTGGAATTCGATATCGGCTGGGCATTGGAACGCTATAAGCATTGGACGGTCTACGTGACCAAACTGCCCCCCGGAAGCCATCCGCTGACATTGGTGAGCCATGTTGACGGTGTGAATCGGGTCGTCAGGCTGGATACCGCGGACCTGATGAACTACCACGTCTGCAATGCCGCGGGCAATTGCAACGTGTTCAATGCCATTCCCCATGAACTGGTGCACACGTGGGGCCACAACCCCGATGAAGCCGTCCCCGGCAGCCCCCATCTCCGCGATACAAAAAGCGTCCTCAATATTGGGAATCAACTCCGCAACAGGCACATGCACCTCATTCTGAAGTGCCTCGAAGAACTGGTGCCGGATGCGCGCTTCTCGCTCGCCTGAAAATTATGGCTACCCTGCCGGCGCACGCGGTTGAATGCCCGCTCGCCTAGCACATCCTCGCGCCGTTCGCCACACTACCCCCGAATGCCGCATAATGAGGCTATAGATTTAGTAGCATCTTACATGGGAGTTCGCCGCATCCGCCCACCGGCGGAACATTGCGGCCGCTGCACCGGCAGTTAAGGAGGACCATTTAATTTGGGGTTCACTGTGGGTATTCTCAAGGAGACCGCGCCCGGCGAAAGCCGCGTCGCGATGACCCCCAAGGTCGTCGACCTTTTCACGAAAATGGGTGCCACCGTGGTCGCCGAGAAGGGCGCCGGCCTTGCCGCCGGATTCCCCGATGCCGACTACCAGGCCAAGTCCGTCACCCTCGTCGATTCCGCCGCCGATGTCACCCGCCAGGCGGAGCTCATCCTCACCGTCAGCGTTCCTGACCCGAAAGTCTTCACCGCTTCCAACACCGTGGTCGGTTTCTGCGATCCGCTTTCCGAGCCGCGCCGCATGGCCGCCTTCGCCGAATCCGGTGCGCGCCTCTTCGCTGTCGAACTCATCCCGCGCATCACTCGCGCCCAATCCATGGACACCCTTTCCTCCATGGCCTCCATCGCCGGCTACAAAGCTGTCCTCCTCGCCGCCGCCGCGCTCCCCCGCATGTTCCCCATGATGATGACCGCCGCCGGCACCATCCCCGCCGCCAAAGTCCTCATCCTCGGCGCGGGCGTCGCCGGACTCCAGGCCATCGCCACAGCCCGCCGCCTCGGAGCCGTCGTCATGGGTTACGATGTCCGCTCCGCCGTCAAAGAGCAAATCGAAAGCCTCGGCGCCAAGTTCCTCACCATCACCATCGAAGGCAGCGGCGAAGGCGAAGGCGGTTACGCCAAGCAACTCACCGACGCCCAACTCAAGAGCCAGCGCGATCAGATGGCCGCCGCCCTCCGCGAGCAGGACGTCGTCATCACCACCGCCGCGGTCCCCGGCCGCAAAGCCCCCATCCTCATCACTAAGGAAATGGTCAGCGGCATGGCCCCCGGCTCCGTCATCGTCGACATCGCCGCCGAACGCGGCGGTAACTGCGAGCTAACCCGCGCCGGCGAAACCGTCAATGCCAACGGTGTCCAAATCATCGGCCCGGTCAACATCCCGTCCTCCGTCGCCTATCACGCCAGCATGATGTACGCCCGCAACCTCGCCGCATTCATCAAAAACATGGTCAACAAAGAGCAGAAGCTGGCCCCCGATCCCAACGACGAAATCGTCCGCGATACCCTCGTCGCCGAAGGCGGCAAAGTAGTCCATTCCAAAGTGCAGGCCCTTCTGGGCACAGTGGTGAACGCATGAGCGTTGAAATCGAACTCAGTATCTACGTCTTCATCCTCGCCGGCTTCCTCGGCCTCGAACTCGTGCAGCGCGTCTCGCCGCTGCTGCACACTCCCTTGATGTCGCTCACCAACGCCATATCGGCCATCTCCGTCGTGGGAGCCATCCTCATCACCGGCGCCGGCGATGCCTCCACCCTCAGCAAAGTCCTCGGCACCGTTGCCGTCACCTTCGCCACCATCAACATCGTCGCCGGATTCCTCATCACAGACCGCATGCTCAAGATGTTCAAGAAGGAAGGGAAAAAGTAGATGGCGGAAAGCTTCTGGCAGTTTGCCTACCTCGTCGCCGCCGTCACCATCATCCTCTCCATCAAATGGCTCAACTCACCGGCCACCGCGCGGCGCGGCGTCCATGCCGGTCAAATCGGCATGCTGTTCGCCATCATCGGAACCCTGCTCCGCCATGAGATCGTCTCCTATGAATGGATCGGCGCCGGCCTCGTCCTCGGCTCCCTCATCGGCGCTCCCCTCGCCTTCCTCATGCCGATGACCGCCGTCCCGCAGTTGACCGCCATCTCCCACGCCTTCGGCGCATTCGCCGCCGCTCTCGTCGGCACCGCCGAGTATTACCACAAAGCCCCCACCGGCTTCCTCATGGGCGCGCTCGTCATTGAAACCCTCCTCGGCTATCTCACCGCCACCGCCAGCGTCATGGCCTTCGGCAAGCTCCAGGAATGGGTGCCCACCCGCCCCATGACCTACAAGGGCCAGAACATCGTCAACCTCTCGCTGCTCGCCATCGCCGTCGTGCTCGCCGGATGGGTCATTGAAGGCTCGGCCCCCAATTGGGCCTTCCCCGCCTTCTCCGCCATCTCCCTGCTGTTCGGCGTACTCCTCATTCTGCCCATCGGCGGCGGCGACATGCCAACCGTCATCGCCCTGCTGAACTCCTACGCCGGCATGGCCGCGGCAGCAATGGGTTTCGCTCTCAACAACAAGCTGCTCATCATCGCCGGCGCGCTCAACGCCGCTTCCGGCTTCATCCTCTCGGTCATCATGTGCAAGGCCATGAACCGCTCCTTCACAAACGTCCTCTTCGGAGCTTTCGGCCAGGTGCAGCAAGCCTCGGCCGCCGCCGCCACCGCCAAGCCCGTGCGCAGTGCCTCCGCCGAAGATGCCGCTTCCATCCTCGCCGGTTCGCGCAAAGTCATCATCGTCCCCGGCTACGGCATGGCCGTCGCCCAGGCCCAGCACAAAATCCGCGAACTCACCGACATGCTCGTCAAGAAGGGCGTCGACGTCCAGTTCGCCATCCATCCCGTCGCCGGCCGTATGCCCGGCCACATGAATGTGTTGCTCGCCGAAGCCGACATCTCCTATGAGCGACTCAAGGAAATGGAAGAGATTAACTCCGATTTCGGCGAAGCCGACGTCGCTCTCGTCGTCGGCGCCAATGACGTCGTCAACCCCGCCGCACGACACGACACTACCAGCCCCATCTACGGTATGCCTATCCTGGATGTAGATAAGGCGCATACCGTGATGGTGATCAAGCGCAGCATGAATCCCGGCTTCGCCGGTATCGACAACGAGCTCTACTACTCTGACCGTACGCTCATGCTGTTCGGTGACGCCAAACAGTTCGTGTCCGAAATCGTCAAGGAGCTCCCCAAGGCTGCCTGACGTCGCAACGCGGCGCGCCGCGTGGAAGGCTGCACAACAATGAAGATCTCCTTCGGCAGTTGGGCGTTCATCTTCGGTCCTCACGCGCGCGATCCACTCAACCTCGGCGAATCCGCCCGCCGCATCGCCGCCGCCGGCTACGACGGCATCGAAATCAGTGGATTCCCTCCTCAATTGACCCTCGACGCCACCGCCTCCGAGCGCGCCGAAGCTCGGCGCATCGTCACCGATCTCGGCCTCGGCGTCTCCGGCTACGCCGCCGATTTCACCATGGTCAACCCGCTCATCGAGAGCAACCGCACCCGCTACCTCGACATGGTGGCCAAAGCTACTGAACTCTGCGCCGAAATGGGCAGCCCGGTGATCCGCGTCGACACCATCGCCGCTCCCGGCTCCGTCCCCGAT
>CALFYN010000179.1 GCA_937952345.1 uncultured Acidobacteriota bacterium | reverse complement strand
CGATTGTGGCGTTGCATCTTGCCCGTCGAGTGGAGAAGGTGCGACTGAAAGCACTTTGCGGAATTAGGTTCTTGATATTCGGCGACGGAACTCCAACAGAACGGCATCTGCGCATGAGTGTCACGAACCTCGGAGAGCGACCTGTCACAATCGACTCTGTCGGCTGGGCAATTGGAAAAAGAAAGCAGCGCCGCTTCGCAATCCAAACGGTGTCAGGGCCCTATTCTGCTCGCTATCCCATCGAACTGTTGTACGGCAAGCATGCAGCCTTCCTGGTGCCGTCGGGAGATACTTCAATTTGGTTTAAAGATTTTGCCGAGATGTTTTTGCAGGACTTCTCCAGGAAATCTCTCAAAACGCTCGTCGCGCAGATTCATACTTCCGTAGGTCAAATCATAGAAGTACACCCCGAGCCGGGGTTCCTGGATGAACTCAGTAAATTAGCGAAGTGAAGGATTATGTTCGCTACATTCGAAATCGCCGGTACGGCTTCCTTTGTGGGAGGAATCCCACACTTCACGGCAACGCAAACGCGACATACGCGCCCCCCGTCGGCTGCCGGTCCTTTCCCCCTCCCGCCGCAATCACAATGTACTGCTTCCCATTCACCTCATACACCGAAGGCGTCGCATTCCCCGCCGCCGGCAGCATCGTCTCCCAAAGCAATTTCCCATTCGCCTTGTCAAAAGCCCGAAATTTCTTGTCATAATTTGTCGCCCCGATAAACACCAGCCCGCCCGCGGTCACCACCGGACCCCCATAATTCTCGCTCCCCGTATTCCGCATCCCCTTCGCCACCAACTCCGGATGCTCCCCCAGCGGCACTTTCCACACAATCTTCCCCGTATCCATACTGATCGCGTTCAACGTGCCCCACGGCCAATCGAGACCCGGATACCCATCCGGATCGAGAATCAGCCCCCGTCCATCTCGGCGATACTTAATCCGGGGCGCAAGCGTGCCATCCACCGCTACACTTTTCCCACTCACCAGGTAATGTACAAGCGCATCCACCTGCGCCTCCGCCAACGTAGCAAACCGAGGCATCCGCCCCGTACCCTCGCGAATCACCGCCTTGATCTGCGCCGCCGTCATCCGCTCACCAATCTTCTCCAACCGCGGAACATTCTCCCCCGCATGGCAGCTCGCGCACAGCGATTGATACAACCCCTCGCTCGTAGTCGCCTTGCCCGACGCCGCACGTTCCACCAACCGGATCGCCTGCACCCGCTCCGTCGCATTCACATACAGCAATCCACTCTCCGGATCAAACGCCGACCCGCCCCATTCCGCGCCTCCATCCAACCCCGGAAAAATCACGCCCCCGCGAAAACTCGGCGGCTGAAACTGCCCGCCTGTTTCCAATTCACTCAGCCGCTCCAGCACCGCTCGCCGAGCCTCCTCCGTCCGCCGCGTCACAATCTCCGCCGTGAAGCTCTGCCGCGTGAACGGCTCCGGCAGCACAGGAAACGGCTGCGTCTCCGCCAGCTTTTCCCCATCCACCACCGAAGCCGGCACCTTGCGATATTCCACCGGAAACACCGGCTTCCCCGTCTCCCGCTCAAACACAAACGTGAACCCCGACTTCGTCGTCTGCGCCACCGCATCCACCAACTTCCCACCCCGCAACGAAGTCACCAACGACGGCGGCGACGGCAAATCCCGATCCCACACATCATGCCGCACCGTCTGAAAATGCCACAGCCGTTTCCCCGTCGCCGCATCCAACACGAGCAGCGTATTCGCAAACAGATTGTCCCCATGCCGGTCCGCGCCATAAAAATCAAACGCCGCCGAACCCGTCGGCACAAACACAATCCCGCGCTCGCGATCGATGCTCATCCCCGCCCAATTATTCGCCCCGCCCGTGTGCTTCCAAGCATCCTTCGGCCACGTGTCATACCCGAACTCCCCTGGCCGCGGAATCGTGTGGAACGTCCACCGCAGAGCCCCCGTGCGCACATCATACGCTCGAATATCCCCCGGAGCCGACGGCAGATCCTCACCCACCACACTCCCCAGGATCAATAAATCCCGATAAATCACCCCCGGCGTATTCACTGACAACGTCACCCCATCGCGATCGAACGCCCGCCGCAAATCCACCCGGCCTCCATCCCCAAACGAATCAACCAGCCGCCCTGTCCGCGCATCCAGCGCATACAGAAAATACCGCGAAGTCACAAAAATCCGCCGCTCCTCCCCCGCACCCCAATACGTCACCCCGCGATTCCGCGTCTTCCTCGGAGCCCCCTCCCGCGCCTCCGGATCAAACGTCCACCGCTGCTTCCCCGTAGCCGCATCCAGCGCAAACACCCGCAGCCGTGGACTCGTCCCATACAGCACCCCATCCACGACAATCGGATTGCACTGCATCTCCGATTCCGCAAACGCATCCCCCGTCTCATAGACCCAAGCCTGCCGCAACCGCGCGACATTCCCCCGATGCACCTGCGTCAATCCGCTGTAGCGAATGCTCTCCGGACCCCCGCCATACTCCTCCCATCCGCGATACCCTGCCGGCCGCACCCGCTGCCCCCAAAGACACACTATCCCCGTCAACACGGCAAGTAAGTAACGCAGCACCATGAACAGCTACTCTACTGCACTGCCGGATGCGCTGCACGATATGCAGGATTCATGCATACTAGTGCATATGAGAACCACACTCATCCTGGATGACGAACTCGTCGAGAAAGCCCGTGCGCTCACGGGAATCAAGGAAAAAACTGCGCTTGTCAAAGCCGGTCTCGAGGCTCTCATTGCCCGCGAAGCTTCCCGGCGTCTCGCCGCGATGGCCGGTACTCAGCCGCGGCTCAAACCGATACCCAGAAGGCGTCCCGCTTAAATGATTCTGGCCGACACTTCTGTTTGGATTGAACACCTTCGCGGTGGCAACACTCCCCTCGGTCCACTCCTGAACGAAGGGATGATCGTCATGCATCCGTTCATCGCGGGGGAACTTGCGTGCGGCAATCTCAAGTTCCGCACCACCTTTCTGTCCTATTTGCTGGTCTTGCCACAGGCCAAGATGGCCTCGGATCCCGAAGCCATGGTCCTTGTCGAATCACGGCGCCTCTGGGGTAAGGGCCTCGGCTGGATAGACATTCACCTCATCGCCAGCGCGATCCTCTCCGGTTGCCACCTCTGGTCACTCGACAAACGCCTGCGCGCAGCAGCCGCTTCCTTCGGTCTTGCCGTCCAATTGTAGCCAGTCTGCAATTGAAGGCAGCCGAAGTGTCATGCCCACCAAAGACGACCTCGTGCCCGGAACCCTCGATGTCCTCGTCCTCCGCGACTCGGAGCGCTACGTCCCCTGCCGCCAGTGGCCCTTCGTGCCGCAAGCCACCGTCATGCAAGCCCGTCTCTAGCGGCAATGCGGCATTGGCCCTCGACACCGTTCGCACCACATTGAAAACATCGATCCCGCCACCGCCTTGCGTTGGGAGTGAAACTTATTCCCCTCTGCCGCATCCTATTCGATGAGGAGGCGTGTAGGCTTACAATAAGAAAGTAGCCACCGGCTGTATCCCCAATGATTGCAACGAATACTATCGCCGAGGAAATTCTCGACCTGAAGCGCGACAAACGCGCCATCCTGCTGGCCCATCTCTACCAGGAGCCCGAGATCCAGGAATTGGCCGACGTCACCGGAGACTCCCTCGAACTCGCCCGCAAAGCACAGGCTTTCGAAGGTGACGTCATCGCCTTCTGCGGCGTCTGGTTCATGGCCGAAACAGCGAAAATCCTCAACCCCGAGCGCATCGTAATTGTCCCCGACAAGGACGCCGGCTGCTCGCTCGTCGATAGCTGCCCCGTCGATCAGGTCCGCGCCACAAAGCAGCGGTACCCCGATCACACCGTCGTCAGCTACATCAACACCTCCGCCGCGGTGAAGGCCGAAAGCGACATCATCTGCACGTCCCGCAACGCCGTCTCCATCGTCAATTCCATCCCCGCCGATAAGCCGATCCTCTTCCTCCCCGATATCAACCTCGGCAACTACGTCAAGAAACAAACCGGCCGCGAGAACATGCGCATCTGGCAAGGTGCCTGCATCGTGCACGCCACCTTCGCCGCCCGCAAGCTCCAGGCCGCCCGCAACGAATACCCCAACGCCCTCGTCGCCTCGCACCCTGAATGTCCGCCTGAAGTGCTGCGCATGTCCGACTACATCGGCTCCACTTCGGCCATCATCGATTGGTGCGTCGCCCACGAAGCGGACGAGTTCATCGTCATGACCGAAAGCGGAGTCGCCCACAGCCTCCACAAACGCGCCCCGCACAAGAAATTCCACTTCGTTCCCAACGAGAATTGCAACTGCAGCGAATGCCCCTACATGAAGCGCAACACGCTCGAAAAGCTCCGCGATGCCCTGCAAACGCTCCAGCCTCGTGTGGAACTCCCCGCTGACCTCATGGAACGCGCGCGCCTGCCCATTGAAAGGATGCTCGCAGTCAAATAGCGAATGGATCCCCTCGTCGATAGTTACGGCCGCCTTCACGACAACCTCCGCATCAGCGTCACGGACCGCTGCAACATTCGTTGCTTCTATTGCATGCCGGAAGAAGGCGTCACCTTCCAGCCCAAGCCCGAGATCCTCACCTTCGAAGAGGTGGAGCGCTTCGCCCGTGTCGCCGTCTCACTCGGAGTCAACAAACTGCGCCTCACCGGCGGCGAACCCCTCCTCCGCAAAGATCTCCCCGTCTTGATCGAGAAGCTCGCCCGCATCCCCGGCGTCAAAGATCTGGCCATGACCACGAACGGTGTGCTCCTCGCCCAGCATGCCCGCGCCCTCTACGACGCCGGCCTCCGCCGCCTCAACGTCCACCTCGATACGCTCAACCCCGAACGTTTCCGCCAGATCACGCGCCGCGACGACTTTCATCGCGTCCTAGATGGCATCGAAACCTGCCGCTCCCTCGGCTTCGGTCCCATCAAGATCAACGCAGTCGCCGTGAAGAATCTCGTCGAGCCCGACATCGTCCCCCTGGCCCGCTTCGGCCGCGAGCGCGATATCGAAATCCGCTACATCGAGTTCATGCCTCTCGATTCGCAAGGCCTCTGGGATCGCAACAAGGTTCTCCTCATGGACGACATCCTCGCCATGCTGCGCGACGAAATCGGCCCCCTCGAAGCGGTCCCCGATCAGGATCCGCGCGCCCCCGCCACCGAGTTCCGCTTCTCTGACGGCATCGGCGGCGTCGGCTTCATCGCCAGCGTCAGCAAGCCATTCTGCCTCAACTGCAATCGCATCCGCCTCACCGCCGATGGCCATCTGCGCTACTGCTTGTTCGCCATCGAAGAGCAGAACGTAAAGGCCCTCATCCGAGGCGGAGCAAGCGACGAGGAGATCGCCGCGCTCATCCGCTCCACCGTTGCCGGCAAATGGCTCGGCCACGAAATCAACACCACGAAATTCGTGCCCCCGCCCCGGCCCATGTACGCCATCGGAGGCTGAGACGCCATGGTGTTCGCCATCTGGCTACTCGGCATCTCCATCGCCTTCGTCCTCGCCGAACGCCTTTGGCCTTCGCGCAAACAACAGCGCCTCCTTCGTCCCGGCCTGCTCACCGACATCCTCTACATCGTCTGCAATGCCGAATACCTCGGCATCGTCTTCGCCGTCATCACCGCCAAACTGCTCGCCATCTACAACCCCGAGCCGCTCCTCGCCCTCAACCTGATGTCCGCGAAGCCCCACTGGCTGCAGTTCGTCATCCTCCTGCCCGCCTTCGATTTCCTCCAATGGTCCGTCCACAACGCGCTCCACCGCATCCCTTTCCTATGGCGTTTCCACAAGGTGCATCACAGCGTCGTCGACATGGACTGGCTCGGCAACTGGCGTTTCCATTGGGGCGAGATCATCGTCTATCGCGCGGCACTGTACATCCCGACCGCCATCCTCGGCTTTGCCCCCGAGGTGCTCTTCTATTACGGCATCCTCAACACCATCATCGGCCACTACGCGCACGCCAACCTGCGCCTCTCCCTTGGCCCGTTAAGATACGTCCTCAACACACCCCAGATGCACATCTGGCACCACAACCACCCCGATAGCGGCCCCATCAACAAAAACTTCGCCATCACCCTCAGCATCTGGGACTGGCTCTTCGGCACAGCCCACATGCCCGCGACCCCACCCGAACGGCTAGGCTTTGAAGGCATCGAGTCCTACCCCCAAAACATCGCCGGCCAGTGGCTCCAGCCGTTCCTCAAGTAGCTTCGTTGAGCATTTGTGGCATTGTCCGTCACTGTGTCGGCGGTCGCGTCGGCTTCCCATCTCGCCTACAGAGATCAATGGCTTCATCGCCATCGCCGTGTGTGGGCTGCGCGTTTTGCTAGTCTTCTACCATTTCCTCGCCATGGCGCTCCAACTCATAGCTCACGCGCTTTGCTCTCCAGAGTTCACATCTCCCAACTGCGAAAGCGCGCAGTTCAAATACAACGACATTCATGCCATCGCTCAGGTGACTCTTGTACTGAATGCCGTCAAATCCCTTCGTCCGAATGCCTCCGCGAGCATCTGAGTCGGCACATATTCAATATCTCTTTTGTTTTGGGTGACAGGTCTCGAAAAGGCTTCACCGATCAGCTTCCAATTGTGGCTCTCTGGATCCTTGGCCCCTGCGTCAACTGGAAGTACGCAATCAATGAGTTGCAGGTCTCGTGTCGCCTGCAACTCCGCAACAGTGAGTATTGTACCCCTCCACGGCCGCGTTTCCGCTATCGCGGTCCTGGCGTCCGTCGCAGCATACCAGTACGCAATACCCAACGGATTCGCTCTCCCGTTCTCTACATGGCGTGACGCGGGTGTCATTCTCTTCGGGGTGTGCGGCCGTATGGCGTAATCCTCCCACTCGTCGTCGTTGTGCCCAATTTGAGCGCGCCAGAACTTCTCCCCAGCCTGAACTTGCCGTATTCATTTTTCTGTTCCACCCAAAATGGAATCAATGAAGTCCCTCGTTTTCTTGTCCTGCCCGAAACGAAAGCTCTTAGTTACGCGGTCAACGTAAGCTTCAAAAGTAATTCCTGTAAAATAACGACCCATACTCCTCTTGGCCTTTCACGCCTTCCAAACGCTCACGCTGCAAACAAGACCCGCAGTGGTTCGGGAACTTCCTCGCCGCTCTCAATAATATCCGCCAACACCTGGAGAGCGATAGACTTGAACGCGAATAGGTTCAATCGTCACCATGTCACCTCCAGTCTACAGGATGGAGCCCGCAACAATGGTCAGGGAACCACTAGGCTGGGATGACGAACGCGGAGGGAATCCGTTCGTCCAGAGTGGCAAGAGCGCAATCGTGTGCCTTTGCTAACTCCGCCAAGTGGCCGTCGGTGGTCTGCCGCCCGCTCTTTACCCAATGGGGAAGCCTGGAGATATCGTGGTCGTCGGCGATGAAGCCGAACGGCACCATCCCCTGTTTCTTGAGTCTCAACAGGAGCGCCCTGGACTGAGCCACAGTGAGTCCATAGTGCGGAGCTTGGGACAGAACACGAACGAACCCTAACCGTGATTGCGCATGTGAGTAATTCGTAGCTTGTCCCATTCGCGAGGCTCCGTACCCACAAAGCAACTCGTTCATGAAACTCGTGTTCGAGAAAACCGAGCGCGACCAGCGCGTTCACGTCGAGAAGGTATCTCACGGGAGGTTCGACAAAATATCGAGAACTTGGTCGCTGGTCAACCGCGGGGCGCCCACTCCCGCACTGAGAACCGGCAGTCCGGTTACCGCGTCGCGCCTGATGGCGGCCTTCGCGGGGCGCGAATGCCGAGGCGTGAGGACGATCTGCCCGCTCTTCACGCTGGCATCGAGAGAGTCCCCCGGGCGAAGTCCGAGCTTTCGCCGGATCGCACTGGGAAGAACAACCTGCCCTTTGCTGGAAATGCGAGTTTGCATCGTAAGAATATCTTACCGTACCCGAAGAATAGGGTTGCCTGTTCGATCGATGCGCAACGCGGCTACACTACAGCTTCAACTCCCAACCCTTCCGGAACACCGGCTTCACGTACTTGTTCGCCTCCACACTATTCGTGAACCGAAGATTCTTCGCATCCCAATTCAATTTCCCCGGCACCCGGAACGCAATCACACCCAGCATCATCCACTCCACATAAGGCCCCGATATCCCGAAGTGCGAGCACGATGCCTCACCGCCCTTGCAGTACCGGATCCAGTCCATCATGTGCCCCGGCGAGCGCGTCAATAACTGCGGCGGCAGCTTGTATTCCCGCCACCGCGACGCCGGCAGCAGATGCACTCCTTCTCCACGCGACACCGTAGCCATCATCCCTTTCGAACCCACGAATACCGCCCCATTCCCCGTCAACACGCCCGCGGCAGACGGCGAACCCGGCTCCCCAAACACCTTCACTCCAGGACCACCCGCGCCGGTCCGCGGCGCATTCGGATCGCGCCGGCGCGCCGGCCGCCGCTCCTCGCTCGAACCCATCGGCCGGCCCTTCGAACTCAGATTCTCGCTCGATGGCAGAATGTCCTCGCCTTCCATCCCCGGAACCTTATACGCCTCGGCATCGCCGACGCGAGCCGAGTCATGCCAAAACACAGACACCGGAGGCATCCCGCCACGCGCCGGGAAATCAAACCGGATAATCGCCCGCGACGGGAACGAATACTTGCTCGCACCCTCCTGCCGGATCAACTCCACGCTGTCCGGAGCACCCAACTGCAGCGCCAGATTCACCGGACCCATCGAGTGAATCCCCCAATTCCCCAACTGCCCCGTGCCGAAATCGAAGTAACCGCGCCAGTTGTACGGAGCGTAATGATCGGGCGCATACGGCCGCATCGACGCCCCACCCAGCCACAAATCCCAATCGAGATTCTTCGGCACCGAAGACTCGTTCGGCAACTGCTGCACGGCCGTCGGATGCGTGCCCGGTGACGACGACACATGCACTTCCTTCACATCGCCGATCGCGCCCGACCACAGCATCTCCGCGGCCACCCGGATGCTCTCGTGCGAATACCCCTGGTTCCCCATCTGCGTCGCCACTTTGTACTTCACCGCCGCATCGGCCAGCAGCCGCGCCTCCCACGGTGTGCGCGTCAACGGCTTCTCCACGTACACATGCTTGCCCATCTGCATGCACGCCAGCGCCACCGTGGCATGCATGTGATCGGGGATGCCCACCGTCACCGCATCGATGTTCTTGCCTTCCTTCTCCAGCATCACGCGGAAGTCTTTGAACTTCGGCGCCTTCGCAAATCGCTGGAAGTTCTCCGCGGCACGCACTTCATCCACATCGCACAGGGCCGTGATGTTCTCCGTGCGCGCGGCCTCGTTCAGAATCGCTCCGCCGCGTGCGCCGCAACCGACAGCGGCCACGTTGAGCTTATCGTAATAGGGCTTGTAGCCAAGCGCGCGCAAGGAAGCCACGCTGCCGTATCCGGCCAGCGGAACCGGCGCGGCCATGGCGCCGAAGAAGAAGTAGCGTCGGGAAACTGAAGGGAGTGCCATCAGTAATCAGCCTACTACTGTTTCGGGGGATCTTTCTCAAATCGAATCGTCGATTCCGCTCCGAACCTCTGATAGCCGCTGTACTCAATCTCCATCCGCTGCCGGATCGAGCCGCCACGGAAGTGCAGCACTTCATCGCCCACCGTGCGATGCGGGAACCAATGCTTCCCGTCCACCAGCTTGCGCACCGTGCGAAAGCGCGGGAACAGGTTCTCCTTCTTGCCCAGCATCTGCGGCACCGCACGTCCTTCCATCTGAATCACCGCATAGTCGCTCTGATTCACCCACAGAAAGCCTTCAAACAAGCGTTGCCCTTCCAGGATCTGCCGCGGCTCAATCTGCAGTACCCAGCAGGCCAGCCCGTCCACTGTCTCTTCTCCTTTGAACCGCGTCTGGTACAGAAAGAGCTGATCGCTCGTGAACAGGAACGGCTGCACATCTCGAATATCACGGAAGTCCTCTTCGGTCAGCCGCAGCCGGTCGAGCCCATCATACGGCTTGCCGGTCATGCGCTCCACGCGCTCGCCCGCGGGTGTG